>JANPHP010000108.1:0-18146 GCA_031424495.1 Bacteroidota bacterium
GTCCATGCAGGGATAGCGGGTTGCTCAGTCGGGTTTGGCCATGATCTTGCCTGCCATCGAGGCCGTCCAGGTGGTGGGCAGGAGCTTGGTAAAAAACATCGCCAAGACATTGTACCAGCCGGGGATCACCTCGGCGCGGCCACGAAACATGGCTTTGAGGGTGATGCGGGCACAACGATCGGCATCCATTGTGTAGCGGTCGTTGCGCTCGGCGACAGCATGGCTTTTGGCGCGGTCGGGAAAGGCGGTGCGCACGCCGCCCGGGCTCAGGCAAGTGACCGAGATGGGCGAGTTGCGTAGCTCGGCGCGGAGCGCGAAGGAAAAGGAGCGCACGTAGGCCTTGCCAGCGCCATAGTTGGCCATGAATGGCAGGGGCTGAAATGCGCCGAGGCTGCTGACATTGAGCAAGTAGGACCGTGGATGCTGGCGCAGGAGGGGAATGAAGACATGGCACATGCGCACCAATGCGATGACGTTGAGGGCATTCATGCCTTCGATCTCGGTGAGGTCTGCTTGCTCAAATTTTTCCCAGACGCCAAAGCCGGCATTGTTGACGAGGATTTGGACGGAGATGCTCTTTTCCTGGCAGAAGGCGAGCAATTGCCCGGGCACTTCTGGCAGGGCGAGATCTGCGGCAAAAGTGAGGACAGGGACCTTGTAGCGGGTCGAGAGGTCGGTCTGCATCGCCGTGAGCAGGTCTGCAGAGCGCGCCACGAGGAGCAGCGACCATCCTTGCGCTGCCAATTCGATTGCGATTTCCTTGCCGATGCCTTTGCTGGCGCCTGTGATGAGGGCATAACCCTTGGTTGCGGTCATAGCTGCTGATTTTTCAGCAAGATAGGAAAATCAGCAGCTGCGTGCAGGAAAATGCCTATTGCAACAATTGCCAAGCAGCGCCATCGAGGGTCGTGTACTTGAGCAAGCCATGGTCGGCATTGAAATACAGCGTCTTTGGCATCTCTGTTGATTGGCTAGTACCTTGATTTGCAAATTCAAAGACATCGTAATACAAGTTGCCGGCGATGGTGAGTGTGTCATGGCACTGCAAGCCTTGCTGTGCTGCACACAAGCTGCCTGGAACCAAGTCTGCGTAAAAAATACCATTGTTGTTGATGGTCAGGCCTAGTCTCGCAGGCTCGTAGACACCCTCGGTGCCGCCCTGCGATAGTTCTAGCTTGATCTGTGAAGCCGAAGTTTCGGCTTTGAAAAGCACGTAAAGAATGTCTTTGAACTCTTGCGCGCAGCAATTGCCGCAGCTGCCAATTTCGATCTCCTCGTGGCCCGCATTCAACAAGGAAAAAGTCTCGATGTGACCCGCAGTATGCTCCATTCTGAACTCCGCATTGAGGCCATACTGGTTCATTTCCAAGGTTTCTGGCTTCAGGGGATAGTGATACTCTTTGGGTGAATTGCAACAACCCGACGCCCCCAACGCGATCACAGCAAGCACAAGTCCTAACCAACTCCAAATTCTCATCCGCTCCATATTCAACCAATTTGTCGGGCATTTACCGAAGATATGCCCTGCTATTCTCTCTAAAAACAAAAATGCACCGATCAACCCCCAAACCACGAGAGGTAATTCTACAAAATTAGTGGATTAGCTCCCAATATGGGCCAAAACAGATTGCTTTTTTCATCATTTACATTCCAAAAAGCCAAAAGTATGGCCGGCAAACCTTCGCATTTACCGATACGGTGGAGATACCTAAGATCGTGTGTAGGTTGCCTGCCGCCGCCGCCTAGCCGACAAATAGGTAGCATTTTGGGGTAGAAATCCACTCTTTTGATAGGAGAATCTTGATTCTTTCCGAAAACGGTGGTAAAATTGGGTACAATGGGTTCAGCGATGAAAAAACCACATAAAGGAAGCATCTTGCTTTCGGAGCCCTTCCTGAGGGATCCGAATTTTGCGCGTGCCGTCGTGTTGCTCACAGAGCACAACGACGATGGCACCATCGGCTTTATTCTCAACAAGCCGATCGCCGACAAAATCCACGAGATCGTCGCGGATTTCCCCGCTTTTGATGCCCCCGTGTTTTTGGGCGGACCCGTGCAGCGTGACTCGCTCCACTTCATCCATCGCATCGAGTCGCTCGCCGAGCAAGGCGACGAGATCGCACCCGGCGTGTACTGGGGCGGCGACTTTGAAAAGCTCAAACGCATGATCAGGCTCGGCGTCGTCGCTCCCGACGACATCCGTTTTTTTGTCGGCTACTCAGGCTGGGGTCCCAATCAGCTCAAGGACGAATTGCAAATGAAGTCTTGGATCCTCAACCGCGAGAGTGACAAATTTACCTTTACCGAGAGCGGTGAGGCCCTCTGGTCTGAAATCTTGCAGACGATGGGCGGCAAGTACAAGGCGATGGCCAATTACCCAGTAGATCCTTCATTGAATTGAAAAGGGGATAATTTGATTAGGAATTAGAAATGAGGAATTAGGAATGTTGCCTTGGTTACATTCCCAATTCCTCATTTCCAATCCCCAATGATCAAATCGAGAGCGTTTCCGGCAACGAATACTTCCGTCCTGCATTTTCCTTTTTCAGGAAGTCCATCAGCGGATTGAAGTAGTCTAGCATAGCCTTGGCACTCATGGGCGCTCCGAGATTTTCTTGCATCAATTCGCGCCAATCGCGGCTGCTGCCGGGGCCCATCATGGTCTGCAAAAACTTGCCGACTTCTTTGTTGCCAAAGTAGTTGGTCGCATGTGGGTCTTGGTGCAGAATGTTTTTTGCGATGTGGTCGTGGAATTGGAATAAGAGCACGTAGGACATCGCATAATCATAATATTGCGCGGCATCGTCATTGATGTGGGTTTTGGAGGCTGCGTCGCAATATTCCTCGCCGCGTGCAGACGGCGGGGCCATGCCTTGGTATTTGGCGGCGAGTTCCCACCACCGCTTGTTGAATTCGTTTTCAGGCAGGTTGCCAGCATAGAGGTCGTGCTCGAAATCGGTCATGACGCCCGCGCCGAATGGCATGAAGACGATGTAGTTCAGCGCCTCCTTGAGCAAAGTCTTTTGCTCGTCGGTCTTGGTGTCGGCGGGGATGAGTTTGAGGTGCTCCATATAGGGCTTTTGCATGGCAGCGAGGCCCATCAAGCTGCCAAATGCCTCATGAAAGCCACGGTTTGCGCCTTCGCGCAACAAGATCGGCACCTTAGGATCGCTGTATGTGAGGTAATAATAGATGTGACCCAACTCATGGTGGGTCGTCTCATACCATTCCGTATTCGGCAAAATGCTCATGAGGCTGCGCACATCGCGCTCCAGATTGAGGTGCCAAGCGCTTGCATGGTTGTTTTTCTTGAAGGCGGAGTCGGGCGAAACAGGGTAGAGGCTGGATTTTTCCCAAAAGACAGGGGGCAGTTTCTCAAAGCCGAGGCTCACATAAAATTCTTCGGCAGTCTTCACCAGCCATTCGGCTTGTTTGTCCTTGAGGGCCGCGTCGAGGTCCACGCCCTCGACATCCACCAGCGCTGACCAGTCTTGTCCCCAGCGATTGGGCAGCCAATCGGCGGGCAGCAGGTCGGGAACCTGCTCTACCTTGTATTTTTTGGCGAGCTCGTAGCGGGCGTAGGTGTGCAACTCGCGGTAGAGCGGCCATACATCGCGAATGAGCGAGTGCATGAGGTCGGTCATCTCGGCCGTCTTCATGCCATAGTCGCTCACTTGGTAGCTGAAATAGTCGCTGTAGCCGAGGGCTTGCACCGTCTCATTGCGCAGGTTGCGCAGGTTCACGAGGCCGGGTTTGAGCACCTTGCCGACCTCTTTGCTCGCTTCCCAAGCATTGCGGCGTGCCTTCAGGTCAGTGCTTTCGCTCAGGATCCCGTCGATGTCATTGGTGGTGACGGGCTTGCCGTCGACCTTGAAATTGTAGCCAAAGAGCTTTTCGGTTTGTTCGGCCTCAGCCTTGATGCGTGCCTTCACGACGTCTTTGATCGTCGCCGGATTGTTGGCTGCGCTGTAGAGCATGCCTTCGAGTTGGCGCGTTTGGATGGGGCTGAGGTCCGTTTTTTTGAGGAATTCGCGGGTTTTGTTGATGTTTTCCTCCGAACCAGTGAAGTCGGCAAAAGCCTCGTTGGCCTTTTTGGTAGCCGTGGCATTGGTGCTGTCGCCCTCGACGATGCGGGTATTGCTAGCCCACTCGGCCTTGGAGGATGCATAGTACAATGCCTGGTAATCAGAGGTGTAGACATCAATGAAGGCCTGCGCTTCGGCATTGCCTTTGGCAGTAGAGTCGGCACCGCCGCCGCCAGCGCCTGTATTGGTTTTGTCGCCGCAGGCCCAATAGGTCATCGCCAGTAGGGCCATCAACAAGAAGTGGATTTTTTTCATGATCGGGAATTAGATTTTGGTCCTGCCAAGTTAGGAATTTTCATCAGACAAGATGAAAACCCAAGTCCCGATCCATGCGGCAAGTCTGCCTAGCCCTCAAGGGATAATCTCAAAGGATTTGAAGGTCCCAGTATGGTGCTCGACCCTGATCTCGGTATCGTCGATCTCAAAATCCTCCCGCAGCCTGTCCATGAGCAAGCGCAGGTCACCCTCGGGGCCTTCGAGCACCATTTCCACGCGTGCATCTGGCAGATTCTTGATCCAGCCTTTGAGGCCCAGTTTGTTGGCGGTCTCCTTGGCCGTCTGCCTGAAGCCGACGCCTTGCACCTTGCCCGTGAAGAAAACATGGATCCTTTGAGCAGCATCTACAGGCATGACATTCAGGGTTTCAAAATGAATTTGCAGGGGAAGCCGCGCGCCTACAGGTAGGCTGCCAGCTACGCAAAAGAGCAGTCCCAACAACAAATACCGTTTGGTGAAGCAAAGCATAGTATTGCAAAAATAAGAAAAAAACCGATTCGGAGTGCTTGACGCTTACACTACGAGCACGCAACATATAGGTAGAGTCCCCCAGAAGCCCTCCTACATTCGTACCGTAAACCCGTACCCAAACCGTAAAACGTCCAGTTTACCGGTCACCACCTGTTGATTTCCCCGAAATTCTTCGCGCTTGCCGTCCTAAATTGCGCCTTGGCCGTATAGTAGCCTAAATTCCAGAATAGTACGCTGTTGCGGGTAATGAAACGACTGAAGAAGATTTTGCTGTGGATTGTGGGCGTCCTGTTTGGCCTCGTAGTCTTGCTCATGTTGCTGGGCTACCTCTTTGAGGACAAGATCCATCTCATGGCCATCAAAGAGCTGGAAAAGGCGCTCAATGCCGATATTGAGGTGCGTGACACCGATGTGTCCTTCATCCGCAATTGGCCACAGGTGCAGGTGCGCTTGCAAGACCTCACGATCAACCCGCGCGGGAAACACGGTGCGCAAGACGTGATCGCCGTGAAAGACGCCATCTTCAAGATCGGCTTCTGGAGCATTTTTACCGACAACTACATCGTGCAAGGCGTGCGCCTGGTCGAGCCTGAATTCTACCTCAGCTACGACAAAAAGGGCGAATCCAACCTCGCAGACATGTTTCAGCCGCCGAGCGACGGCGACACCACCGAAAGCGAAGGTCCCGATCCCGTTTTTGAGCTGTACTCTGTGCGCATAGACGACGGCAGATTTACCTACCATGACCTGCGCAATGGCAGCTTGGTGAGCATAGACTCGATACAGCTGGGCATGGCGGGCGACTTCAGCGCGGAGCGCTCAGACATCGAAACCAAATTTGCAGTGCATCTCGCCGATTGGAACGGCGGCAGGGCCACCTGGGCCCACAACAAACATGTCGCCGCCACCATCATCGCCGATGTGACCTTTGGAAAGCACGAAACCTACCAACTCAAGACTGCAGAAATCGACATCGCCGCGCTCAAACTCGGCTTTGAAGGCGGCATCGCCCGTGACGGCTCCGTCTTCGACTTTGACCTCAAGTTTGCGAGCAGCAAAAACAGCTTTGAAAGCTTCTTGTCGCTGCTCCCGGGCGGCCTGCTCGACACGGGCCGCGACTATGAATACAACGGCGACTTCGTCACCAAAGGTTGGCTCAAAGGCAAGGCCGGCGATGGCGCCACACCCGACGTGCATGCCGACTATGCAGTCTCCAACGGCGCTTTTCACTACGTCGGCTACGAATCCAAGCTCACAGACGTGAACATGGTCGGCGCATTCCACTACGAAGACAAAGACCAAAGCGCATCCCATTTCGACATCCAGAAATTCAAAGCCGTCTTGCACGACCGGGCGGTGACCGGGCGTATGACCTACGCCAATTTCAAGGATCCACGCCTGGCAGTTGCCCTCAAAGGAGAGGTCTCCTTGCAAGACGTGCGCGATTTTTATCCGGCATTTGCTGACAGCACCGACTTGCAAGGCACCGTCGTGGTCGACGCACAAGCCGAGGGCCGCATCGCCGACTTCAAAGACCATCGGCATGAAGCCATCAAGGCATTTGGAGGACTCAGGTTCAAGGCACTGCGCATCCAAGACCCGCGTTTGGCGCTGCCCGTGGAGAATCTCACGGGCGAGATTTTGCTCGACAATTACCGCATCGAAGTCGGCAGCTTGAAGGGCAAGGTCGGGCATTCAGATTTTGACATCAAAGGCACGGTGACCGAATACTTGCCTTGGATTTTCAATGAAAATGCAACCATCAAAGCCATTGCGGAGCTGCGTTGCGCAAATATGGATCTTGACGAATGGTTTACAACCTCCGCGCCGACGGCTGTAACCGAGTCTGCGTCAGAAAACAAGGAGACATTTTCCTTCAAGCTTCCCAAAGACATCGATGTGGAGCTCGTGGCGCAGATCGGCGCATTCAAGTTTGCCAAGTTTGAAGCCACGGCGATGAATGGTAGTGTGCGATTGGCCGACCAAACGCTTGCCCTCAACAATCTGCAAATGAAGACCTTGGGTGGCGCTTCAGAGGTTACAGGCAGCATCCGCGTGATCGACGACAACCACTGTGATGTGAAGCTCGACGGCATCATCACCAATGTCGACGTGAACAAGACCTTTCGCACCTTTGAGCAATTGGCCGCATTTGCCCTCGTCAAGGAAAACCTCTATGGCATCTTTTCGGGCAATGTGCATCTCGCAGGGCAGGTGGACCAAAATCTGGAATTGGATACCAAGAGTTTTGTATCTTTTGGGAATGTGAATATCCAAGACTGCAAACTCATCAATTTCGAACCCTTGGAAGGGCTTGTGGGCTTTGTGAAGCTGGAAGACCTGCGCCACATCGAGTTTTCAGACATCACCACAGATTTTCGCATCGGCGAGGAGCATTTCTACATTCCCCAAATGAGCCTCAAAGCCAATCGTTACAGCATGGTCGTCGTGGGCAAGCATGGATTTGACAACACACTCGACTACAAGGTGTATGTCGAGCTGCCCCGCAAGGAGGCCAAAAATTCCAAGAACAGAGAAGTGCTCGACATGGTGGAGGTGAACCAAGGCGATCCCATCAAAATCGTGATTCCGGTGCACATCACAGGCACGGCTGAGCATCCAAAATACAGTCTGGAAGGGGAATATGTCGCTGAAAAATTGACCGAGCAGATCAAAAAGGAGGGCGATGAACTCAAGCAGGCCTGGAAAACGGAAATGGAGGAAACTTGGGGCGCAACCCGCGACACCAACGAGGTCGATGACCTGATCGACGTGCAGCGCGACCCCAAAGATACGGCCAAGGTCAAGGGAAAAGGGATCCTCGATAAGGTGAAAAAGCCCTTGGACAAATTGAAAAAGCCCTTTAAATCAATCGGCGACCGTTTCGGCAACTGATGCGGTCGGCGTCTCGGCGCGTTGTGCAAACCAGTTTTCCAAGCTCAGGGGTTGGTAGACTTTGATGGCGGATCCCTCAGCAAAGAGTGGGAATAGGGGTTCCATATCCGCCAAAAATGCCCATTCCTCGCCATAGATCCGCCCAAAATCAAAGTCGACCTTCACGTCGAGGAGTTCGCGGGTCTCCCAAATCGGATGCGCGACCTCGTAAATAAGGGTTTCTCCCTTTTTGTCTGTGCCAAATCCCAGGTCATGCTCCTTGAAGAAGTGTGCCGCCGTGTTGGGGCCGGGTATCGTCGTCACCGAATCGGCCGTTACCTCGATTTGGTTCACTGTATCGTCTTTCCAGACTTTGTGCAGGCAATGCAAGCGACCATCGGGCAGCGTGTCGTTTGCGCTCTCCATCGGAAAAGATTGATAGGGCTCATTGTAAAACCGCTGCGCCACAAAGGCTATGCAATGCTTGGGCACCAACTCACGGATGAAAACCACGCCACGGTGGCTGCCCGCACGCGCATAGTAGCGCAAATTGATCTCCGGAAAATCGACGTGAAATGGGATTTTCACCCCTTTGACGCGGGTGTTCACAAAGTCAAATGCCACCAGACTCACATGCGCATGACCTTCAAACAGATCGAGTTCGATGCCCTTGGGGAGGTGTGGCAACAGCTTTTCGGCAGGCACACGGTAGGTGAGATTGATGAGATTGCGCCATTCGGCTGAGAGGAAAACCTTCATGGAAACGCTGAGCTAAGAGAAAGCAAGAAGTTACGCAGGTCTTGCGTCGATGTCAAGTGCCTAGCCTCGCAAAGTGATCAATTTGTTGCGAAAAGCAACAATTCAGAAATGACCATGGTCGAGAAGACGAGTGAGGCGATGCCATTCGTAGTAAAGAAAGCAATGTTCACGCGGCTCAGGTCATTGGGTTTGACGAGCAGGTGCTGGTAAATGAGCATGCTGATGAAAAACAGTGCCGCCCCCCAAGCGAGGTAGGCGCCACCAATCATATAAATAAAGGTGGCAATGCAGGCTGCCGTGAGCACATGCAGCAAGCTCGAAACATTCAAGGCGCGGTTGCGTCCTAGAAATGCTGGAATGCTGTGCAGGCGGTTCTCCCTGTCAAACTGCTCATCTTGCAAGGCATAGATGATGTCAAATCCGCTCACCCAGGTGAGCACAGCGACGCCGAGTACGATCGGCGCAGCCTCAAATTGGCCAGTCACAGCGATGAATGCCCCGACGGGCGCTAGCGATAGCCCGAGCCCGAGCACCACATGGCACAGCGCCGTGATGCGCTTGGTCAGCGAATAACCCAAAACCACAGCCAAGGCGACGGGGGAGAGGAAAAAGCACAGCCAATTGATGAAAAATGTGGCCACAATGAATGCCACGGCATTCAAGATCACAAATAGCAGCGCATGCTTGGATGGAATGGCCCCAGAGGGAATCTCGCGCACCTTGGTGCGCTCATTGGCACCATCGATGTCGCGGTCGGCCCAGCGATTGAAGCCCATCGCAGCATTGCGCGCAAAAACCATGCACAAGACCACGAGCACAAGCAACCACGGATTGAACTTACCTTCATTGTGGATCACGCCCAAAAAGAAGCCTGTGAGTGCAAAGGGCAGCGCGAAAATCGTGTGCGTAAACTTGACGAGTGAGAGATACTTCTTTACCAATGGACGGTCTATAATAGAATAAGAACAAAGGTCGGTGCTAGCCAATCATCGGTGCCATTGCACCTGAAGGCACTTTTCTCATTGACCTAACCTCAAATGCGCTGCAAAGTTCAGGAATTTCAATTTCAAATGCTGCGCCTTGTGCCGGCGGTGCAATGATTTTCCTTACAAATCCTGCCCTGCGGCGACGAGAATCCAGCAATGTCAGTTGAAGCCCTGCGCTTCGTCTTCCTCGGCGGCGTTTGGATCGTAAAATTTGAGGTTGTCCCCGATGTATTTGCGCACATCATCGCAGCCCTCGCCCGTCTCGGCACTCGTGTAAAACATGGTCGGCAACTCCTCCCAATGCTCTGCCAGCGCCAGCTTGTATTGCTCCATGCTCGCCTGCAAGGCACCTTTGCTCATTTTGTCGATCTTGGTGAATGCGATAGCAAAGGGTACTTGCGAGATGCCAAGGTACTCCATGAACTCCAAATCGAGCTTTTGTGGTTCGTGACGGCTGTCCACGAGCACAAATACCACGACCAGGCTGCGACGTTTGGTCACATAGTCGCGTATGAGGTTTTCAAATGCGACCCGAGCGGTTTTGGACACTTTTGCAAAGCCATAGCCGGGCAAATCCACCAAGTACCACTGCTGATTGATCACAAAATGATTGATCAATTGCGTTTTTCCGGGGGTTTGGCTCGTCTTGGCGAGGCCTTTTTGGTTCACGACCTTGTTGATGAGCGACGACTTGCCCACATTTGAGCGGCCTACAAATGCAAATTCGGGCTTGTCGGCGATCGGCAATTGCGAATAGTGCTGAGAACTTTTGAAAAATTTTGCTGAGCGAATCTCCATTATCAAGCGGTTTTGACGTACTTGCGCCCTGTTTCTGAGGCAGGTGCAGCGATCGACAGGTAGTGTCAATAAATTTGCCCTGCCGATTTGAGAACTAAGGGGCCAAAGATACGTTTATATTGAAAGATCCGCAGAGATGGCAGTCAGTAAAACCGTTACACCCTATCAAGATGCTGGCCGCTCCAAAAAGGAGCAGGTCACGGAGATGTTTGACAACATCGCCCCGAGCTACGATTTCCTGAATCATACCCTGAGTTTGGGCATCGACATTCGCTGGCGCCGCAAGGCGATCAAAATGCTCAAAGCCTACAATCCAGAAACTGTGCTGGATATCGCCACAGGCACAGGGGACTTTGCCTTGGAGGCGATGCGCCTCAATCCGACCAAGGTCATCGGGCTCGACATCTCAGCCGGAATGCTCGATGTCGGACGTAAAAAAATCTCAAAACAAGGCCTGAGCGACAAGATCGATATGGTCTTGGGCGACTCTGAAGACCTGCCATTTGAAACCGACAGCATCGGTGCTGTCACGGTGGGCTTTGGTGCCCGCAACTTTGAACACTTGGAGGTCGGCCTCGGCGAGATCCTGCGCGTGCTGAAACCCGGTCATGCAGCAGTGATCTTGGAACCCGCAGTTCCCTCCAAATTCCCAATGAAACAACTTTTCAGCCTATACTTTAGAGGAATTCTACCCTTTTTTGGTCGCCTCGTTTCTGGCGACCGCCGTGCTTACACCTACCTTCCAGAATCTGTGAAGGCATTCCCAAATGGCCCAGAATTTGTTGCCATTTGTGAGAAGGTAGGTTTCCGTAAGTGTACCTATCAACCTTTAACCATGGGTATATGCTCATTGTATCTGCTAGAAAAGTAATTGTTGCCCTCTGCTTGATGACCGTTTTGTTGGCTGGCGCCGCTCAGGGCCAGACAACCCACTATTTCGACCAGCGCCCGTTCAACCTCGGCTTTACCATGGGTTTGGCGGTCGCCAGTTACGACATGACCTCGCAGATCAACCAGGTCGACCCCAGCACAGGCCGCGTGGTCGTGCAGGTAGACATGATTTCAAAGCCCGGCATCTACCTGGGACTCATCACCAATTTGAAGCTCGCCGATCACTGGGACGTGCGCTTCATGCCATCGGTGAGCCTAGAAGAGCGTGATTTTCTTTTTTATTTTGATTCCACCTCCACCAACAAGGAGCCGGTGGTGCGCAAAAAGATCGAGTCCAGCAATTTGAACCTGCCCTTCACGATAAAATTCAAAAGCGACTTCTATCGCAATACAAGGGTCTTCGTGCAATTTGGCATCCAACCATCGTTTAATCTTGCCAGTAGCAAAAAGGTGCGCAACGATCCAGAATTGCTCAAAACCCAGAGCTTTGACACCGCTGTGCTCGCCTCGGTCGGCATCGATCTCTACGGTGAAAAATTGAAACTTTCGCCCGAATTGCGCTTTACACGCGGCTTGGGCAACCTCTACGTGCCCACGCGTACGCGTTTCCCGCAGGCGATCAGCGACCTTTTTTCGCAGTTGCTCGTGATCAATATCAATTTCGAATAAGATCAAACTCCGAGACTGATCTTACGTCATGCGCGCCGGTACCCGGCTACAAAGTCTAGGGGGGCCTTACATGCTTCCACGCTGATTAGGATTCACTGCCGAATAGCCCTAATTTTTCCTTGCCATTGGGGCTATCGGATATCTTTGTGAAACTAAATCGGTAGATGCATGAACGCCAATTCTTGGAATAAGGTCCTGTATGCCATGTGTCTTGTGGCATTGCATGCAGCGTTTGCGCCGCAATTCTGCTGGAGTCAATCCATTCCCCGCGTCGTGATCGGCGAGACCAGCGACGCCGACCAACTGAACCCATTCACCAATTTTTCCGCAACGGGCTCCTCTATTAACGAGTACCTTTTCGCATCCCTCATCCGCACCGACAAAAGCACAGGCAATTTTGTGATGCTGCTCGCCGATAGCTACGACATCTCCTCAGATATGCTCAGCTATACCTATAGCCTGAACCCAGCAGCCAAGTTCAACAATGGGAAAAAAGTAACCTCGCGCGATGTGGTCTTCAGCCTCAAGACTTTGCGCAATCCCTACGTGAACAATTCTCAGAAGCGGTCCCATTACGATGCTATTACCGATGTGCATGCACTCAATGAGACGCTGGTCACTTTCTCTGTAGCCCATCCCAATAGCCAAGGGCTGCGCATCACGGGCGAGTTTGCGATCATGTCTGAAGACTTTTTTGACCCCAATAAGACGATGGATGAGATCACGCTCGCCGACGAGCGTCTTGGCGATAGGATGGCCATGGACAAACTGCAAGCGCTCAAGGCGGTCGCTGAGCGCGTAAATGTCTATGGCAGCTCATTTGCCGCCTTCAATCCCGAGCCGACATGCGGCAGCTATGAATTGTTGAGTTGGAAGCGTGGCACAGAGATCACCCTTGCCGCCAACAAGCACTTTTGGGGTAAAAAACTCACCACTGTGCCCAACGACTTCTTCAAGCAAAATGTCGCCGAGATCAAGTTTGAGATCACCACCGACGAAGCCGAATTGCGCAAAGGCCTCTTTGAAAACCGCTATGACCTGCTCGCTTCAGCACCGAGTGCGCTCTTTGCCTCACTCAACGACATTCCGGCTCTCAGTACTAATTATCAGTTTTATTCGCCGCCTGGACCTTCTTACGAATACATCGGGCTGAATATGCATGGCAGTAAACGGCAACGCAACCCCAGCTTGGAGGATCTAGCCGTGCGGCAAGCGCTTGCGCGCCTCGTGCATGTGGACCTGCTCATGGTGCAGGTGTGCTCGGGCATGGGCACACGCATCGCGAGCGACTGCCCTGCCGGCAGGGCAGACTACCGCAACACCGACTTGCCACTGATCCCATTTGACATCGCCAAGGCCAAGGAAATCCTCGACAAGGCAGGTTGGAAAGACACAGACGGCAACGACCTGCGCGACAAAACGATCGGCGGCGAAGACGTGCAAATCGTCTTGGAATGCATCTACAATGAAAATCGGCCCGAGCGCCAGCAGATCGCTGAGCAACTCCAAGCCAATGCCCAAAAAGCAGGCATACTTGTGACGCTCACAGAATTGCCATGGAAAGAATACCTCGCGCGCCTCAAATCGGGCGACTTTGACATCGGCCTCGGGGCTTGGGTTTCAGACCCCAACGAGGACACTTACCGGCAAATCTGGCATACCAAAAGTTGGGGCAAAGGATCCAATTTTGTGGGCTTTGGGAATGCTGCGACCGATCGCCTCATCCAAGAATATGACGAAACCATCGTCCCCGAAAAACACAAAAGCATCTGCATGGCGATCCAAAAGGCCATTTATGATCAGCAGCCCTATATTTTTCTTTGGGCAAACAACCAATGCCTGATCGTGAATCGCCGCATCGCCAAGGCTCCGATTTATGGATTCCGACCTGGTTATTGGGTGGCAGCTTGGGAATGAATGTGAACTTAATGTGAATTCATTCATGATTTTCGGTTGCACAGATCGCGTGCTTGTCAGGCGTAAGAATATTACTAGTTTTGCAACATAGTCTGCCGCAGGTTTGAACGGCTTTTTTCAAGAATTCACCCCGTAATCGCTAGAAATGGAAGCTATCAGAGCTGTACTTGAAGCAAATAAGGAAAGGTATTTGCAAGAATTGTTGGAAATGCTGCGCATTCCAAGTGTAAGTGCCGATCCTGCCCACAAAGACGATGTATTAAAAACAGCCGAATTGGTCAAAAATCATTTGCTCAGGCTGAATGTTGCGCGTGCCGAAATCTATCCGACCGCCGGGCATCCCGTCGTCTATGCCGAGACAGAGCAGCGCGCCGATCGCCCCACGATCATGGTCTATGGCCACTATGATGTGCAGCCGCCAGATCCGTTGGAGCTTTGGGAAAGCCCACCTTTCGAGCCCGTCATCAAAGACGGCAAGATCTACGCACGCGGTGCCTGCGACGACAAAGGTCAAATGTTCATGCACATCAAAGCCGTCGAGGTTTTGCAACAGCTCGGCGACCTGCCTTGCAATGTGAAGTTCATGATCGAAGGCGAGGAAGAAGTCGGCAGCAAAAACCTAGAAACCTTCATTTTGGACCACAAGGAGATGCTGGGTTGCGATGTGATCGTGATCTCAGACACCTCGATGATCAACAATGATACCCCGTCGCTCACCGTGGGCTTGCGGGGCATGTCTTATGTAGAGGTGCACGTCACCGGCCCCTGCAAAGACCTGCATTCTGGCACCTATGGAGGTGCTGTCGACAATCCCGTGAATGTGCTTTGCGAATTGATTGCTTCCCTCAAAGACGCCAATCGCCACATCGTGATTCCTGGATTTTACGACGACGTCGTCGAACTCAGCGCCGAGGAGCGTCACCAAATGTCCTTGCGGCCATTTGACTACGACGAATACTGCGCAGAACTCAAAATCGGCGCGACACGCGGTGAGGCAGGCTATTCCACGATCGAGCAGACCTCCATCAGGCCCACCTTGGATGTGAATGGTATTTGGGGTGGCTACATCGGCGAGGGCGCCAAGACCGTGCTGCCTTCCAAAGCCCACGCCAAGATCTCCATGCGCCTCGTGCCCAACCAAGAGCCCGAAAAAATCACCCAGCTTTTTGCAGATTACTTCAAAAGCATCGCTCCCAAAAGTGTGCAAGTCGAGGTCAATTACCATCACGGCGGATGGCCGGTCGTGACGCCAATCGATTCAATCGGATACAAAGCTGCAAGCGCAGCATTGCAGCAGAGCTTTGGCAAGGCCCCGATCCCGACCCGCGACGGCGGCTCGATTCCGATTGTGGCCATGTTCAGCAATGTGCTCCGTGTAAACACGGTTCTCATGGGCTTCGGCCTCAACAGCGACTCGATCCACAGCCCCAACGAGCACTACGGGCTCTTCAACTTCTACAAAGGCATCGAGACAATCCCCTTGTTTCACCAGCAATTTGCAGCGATGAGCAAGTGATTGACTGGCGCTGATTGAACAAAGAAAAACCCCTTGCACGCAGGTGCAAGGGGTTTTTCAATAAAGTGATCACCAGGCTCGCTCTCACGCTCAAGCTCACGCGCACTCTCCCTCACGCTCTCAACCGCACTCTCGCTCTCACGCTCACGCTCAAGCGCACTCTCCCTCTCCCTCTCGCTCTCACTCTCTAAACTGAATATCGTGCAAGCTCCGGTAAAGCCCGCCTTTTTCCATGAGGGATTGGTGGTTGCCGGCCTCCCGAATTTGGCCACCCTCGACCACAAAGATCTGGTCGGCGTCCAAGATCGTGCTCAAGCGGTGCGCGATCACGAGGGAAGTCCTGCCCTCCATGAGCTTTTCTAGTGCTGCCTGCACCAGGCGTTCAGATTCGCTGTCGAGCGCCGAGGTCGCCTCGTCCAAGATGAGAATCGGTGCGTTTTTGTAAATGGCGCGGGCAATGCTGAGCCGCTGACGCTGCCCGCCCGACAATTTGGTGCCGCGTTCGCCAATCACGGTCAGATAACCCTCGGGCATCTGCGTGATGAAATCGTGGGCGTAGGCGATCGCCGCCGCCTGCTCGACGCGTGCGCGATCCGGATTTTTGTCGCCGTAGGCGATATTGGCCATCACGGTGTCGTTGAAGAGGATGCCCTCTTGCGTCACCACGCCGATGGCGCCGCGCAAGTCTGCTACCTTCAAGTCGCGCAAGTCCACACCGTCGACCACGATGCGGCCACCGACCGGGTCGTAGTAGCGGGGCAGCAAGTCTGCCAAGGTGGATTTGCCACCACCGCTCGGTCCCACGAGGGCTATTTTTTGACCTTTTTTGATCTCCAGGTCGATGTTGCGCAGCACATATTCATCGCCATTGTAAGCAAATGAAAGCTGCTCATAACGAATGCTATCCTTGAATTCCTTCATCGGCACAGCTGCAGGGCGCTCCTTGACATCCTCAGGAATTTGCAAGAATTCCTCCACCCGCTGAAAGGAAGCGATGCCCCGCTGTATGCGCGACACGGCCGAGCTGAAGGTTTTGATCGGTTGGATAAACGACCCAAACAAGGCCACAAACCCGATAAAGGCAGAGGGTTGCAACTCTTGGGAACCCGAAATGATCAAGCTGCCCCCAAAAAGGATGATCGAAATGACCACCCCCACGCTCAAAACCTCCGTAAGCGGCGAGGCGATGTCGCCACGCCTTTTCAGCGAGATCATCAAGTCCCGGTATTGGCTGTTCATTTCCTCATAACGATTGGCCTCAAACTGCTCTGTACCAAATGCTTTGACGATCCTGATGCCGGCAATAAACTCGTCCAAGATCACCATCAATCCGCCGAGGCGTTCCTGACCTGCACGCGCGCGCTTCTTGAGCGACTTGCTGATGAAGCTGATGAAAAGCCCCGTGAGCGGTAGCACGATGAGCGTAAACAATGTGAGTTTCCAAGAAATCACAAACAGGCTCACAAGGATCAACAGCATCTGTATCGGGTCGCTTACCATGTTTTGCACGGTGCCAATCACCGATTCCTGCACGATTTGCACGTCGGTAATCAGGACATTGATGATATTGCCCTTGCGCTTTCCTGTAAAGAAAGACATGCTCAGAATGCTGAGGTGCTTGAACAGGCGGGCCCGCATCAAGTGAATCACGCTCTGCTCAAAGGGCGCCACGAAATAGGAGGTGAGGTAGCGAAAAACGCTCTTGAGCGTGATCGAGACGCCCAAAACCGCGCTCAGGATGCCCAAAACCTCCAATTTGCCCCGTGTCTCAACAAGGCTCGCCACAAAGAGGTAGCCTTGCTCGATCATGGTGGGATGGGCGCTCGCACGCGCTGCAGCGATGGTCGCCGCCGCATCTCCCTGCTGAAAGAGAATCTGGAGAAACGGGATCACCAGCGCAATCGAGAAGATGCTAAACAGGTTGTAAAACAGCAAACAGGCCACTCCGAGAAAACCATAGTGCATAAAGGGTTTTCCGTAGGCTAAAATGCGCAGGTAAAGCTTCATTTCGTACCTTTGGGCAAAGTTAGGCAAATTCAGATGATGAAGGAATCCAATCGCCAGAAGAAGTTTGGGAAGTTGCTCCAAAAAGAGCTCAGTGAGATATTTCAGCGTGAGGTCCTCTTGGAAGGCGCTCCCATGCTCACCGTGACGGTCGTGCGCGCCACGCCCGACCTCCGCATGGCCCGCATTTTTATTTCCGTATTCCCCGACGACAAGGGCCCCGCAGCCATTCTTGAAGTCGAGAAAAAGAACCGCGAGATCAGGCATACCCTGTCGCAGCGCATCAAGACGCAGGTGCGCTACATGCCCGAGCTCAATTTTTTCCTCGACGACACCCTGATCGAAGTTGAAAAGATGGAAGGACTCCTTGGCAGCATTCGCATCAAGCCCGCCACCGAAGAATAAGCCCGGCAGCAAGCGCCCATGTGCTCAGTCAATGAATACATTTTGCTTGCTCTCATGCTCACAGTGGTACCACTGGGAGCCATTTTCATTTCCTATCTGCTTACCAAATTTGTCTTGCGCAAGCTCATGGGATTGATTGTGGGCCGAGTGCCTGCCTACATTGCTGAGCGCTACCTTTTCTCCCGCCAAAATCGCAATGCGATCAACATTATTTCCTTCATTTCGGTGTCGGGGATCACGTTTGTCACTTATGTTTTGATTGTCGTCTTGTCGATATTCAATGGGTTTCAAGGCTATATCGAGGGAATGTACACTTCTTTTGATTCCGACATACGTGTCGTCCCTGCCCGTGGCAAGACGATGGTCGCATCCGACTCGCTGCGCAACGTCCTTGCCGCCACAGAAGGGGTGGAGGCCGTTTCCCCCGTTTTGCAAGACAAGGCGATGCTTACCTATTACGACAAACAATACATGGTCGAGGTGAAGGGCGGCAAG
>JANPHP010000109.1:0-3785 GCA_031424495.1 Bacteroidota bacterium
CCATAAGTTCTCCTCAAGAAAAAAAGACGACGTACCGATTTAAGAAAGGAGGAAAACTTTATTTGCTTCTCATGGATCATCTTAACTTGATGACATTGCGCTGCCGCATCCGGCTACCGAAAGTCGGCCCCGCTGGGGCGAAAACGCAATGCTTGTAAGGTGTTGATTTTCAGTATTTTTGGAGTTGGTTATATAACAGGGGCAAGGGACAATTATTGTCTCTTGCCCCTCGGGCGATGCTGTCTCATCGATCTCCGCGGTTAATTAATGGAAAATCAACCCTTCCGTGCCCGTATTTGCAAAAAATAAGCAACCACTTGCGCATCCTGCAAATGGGGATGCTGCGCGACGATGGCATCATCGGGCCTTGGTTCCTGCAACGCTTCGATTACGAATCCTGCTTGGATGATGGCATTGAGCCACTCGGAGAGCGTATGGGTGAACCGTGGGATTTTGAATTTGGGGAATTGGTCACGCAATTCTACTGGTGCCGCCCCAAATATCCATTCCTCGACTTCGCCCTCCGTCTTGCGGAAATAATCCCCGATTGCAATTGCGTAGGTTTTGCCATCGGCATCACGGAGATTTTTGCGCAATGCCGTGTCAAAACAAGGGTGGGTGATGGAAAATTGCAGGAATCCGCCGGGTTTCAAGACGCGGTGCGCCTCCTGCAAGGCCAATGCAAAGTCTGGCACATCCATCAGGCTCATGAAAGCCGTCGCAAAGTCAAATTCCGCATCCGCAAAGGGCAGTGCCAATGCACTTGCAACTCGGTAATCGATCCCGAGCGGCTGCACGCCCTCGGTAGCTTGCGCAGCGAGCACAAATACCGGCGCAATATCGATGGCGTGCATGTGCGCACAGCGCTCCGCGAGCAGGCGCGTGTTGTGCCCCTCGCCGCATCCGATGTCGAGGCCTTTGAGGCCCTGAACTTCGGGCAGCATCGCAAAAAATGCGGGCGTATTCAGATGATCGCGGTACAGGTCATAGCCGGCGCGGGCGAGCGTCGTCCAAGCCTCCGCATTGGCGTTCCAGAATTGTGCGACTGATTCGTGATCCATGGGTGAGATTGATTGGTTTTGAATTTGTGTGAAAAGCAGCAATGGAAATGCCCTCCTGCTTCAACGAGGCGAGCATCCGCCCCAAAGTTAACAATGATCGCCCGGTGAGGCAATATTGTGCAACGATCAAGCCTCGGTCTTCACCAGGTTCAGCCCGATCACGCCGACCAAAATCAAGGCGATGCATACGATTTTCCAGACGCTGATGCTCTCTGAAAAGAAAACAATGCCGATGGTGGTGAGCAGCACAATTCCCAATCCCGACCAAACGGCGTAGACGACGCTCATCTCAAAATACTTGAGTGCATAGGTGAGAAAGGTGAAGCAGGCGATGTAACAAATGCCCATTGAGACGCCCCACAAGGGTTTGCTGAAACCATCAGAGAGTTTCATGGACGTGGTCCCGATCACTTCGAGTACAATCGCGAGTGTCAAAAATAGCCATTTCATAGTGCGCACCTAGATTTTGGGAATGAAGAACGATGGATAAATCCACAAACCCAAATTTAGCGGAATGCAACCTCATCATGTTTACATTTTTGAGAGCCACAAATTTCAGAAGAAATTTGCACGAAATGCTAGTCGTTTATTCCTGAATACTTGGCGATACTTCCTGATTCCATTCATGGCATTGCGTAATACCACCAACGCATAATTCAAGTCATTTTGCAGCCTAAACTACCAACAGCAAGAAGCCATCGTCCATATTTTCTGTTGCGATGGGCACGAAGAGGTACCAAAGCAAACAATCAAGTAAAAGGTCTTGATGCGTCGGGGCGGCAGTGAGTCTGATGGCGGCTTTGCCATCGTGGGTTGTGAGTGCATAAGCGAGTAAATCGTTGCCATTTTCCTGAATCGCCCATTCGGCAAGCGGATTGTTGCGCACAAGCAATTTGTAGGTATGGCCTTTGTAATCCAGCGTCAATGCGTTTGCATACCATTTTTCGGTGGCGCAGGTGGCGATCACTTTGCCGCTGCCATCACTGATTTCAATACCATTTTTCCAGAATCCGACTTTTTCGATGGTATAGTTTTCATGGCCAATGGTGACCGCAGCCTTGCGGGCGATCGATGCGCGCGCGATTTCCATGGTGGCAAGCGTGGCATCGTCTTGCATGAATGCATAGTGGCCCTCACCAATGGTGCGCCAATTGCGGCTTTGTGTGGAGGATGTAGTTGTTTTTTCCATGCTTGTATTAACGCTAAATGACGCGTTCAGTTCGTATACGTACTTGGAAGTCGTGTGAACTTTCCGTTAATTTTCACTTTTTGATGGGGCTTTGGCACCTGCGAATGCTCAAAAAGGCTTCCCTTCATAATGACCACTCACAAATTCCCCAAAACCCTTTACCAAGACTGAACAGCTCGGTTTTTGCAAGGAAAATGCCAGCAGTGATTCAAGTTCAAAATTGCCTTTGTGCAAGGAAACGATGACAGACGACAAAGTCGGATGAGACAACAATACATTCAGCCCAGCGGCGGTCACCGAGGTTTCTTGTAGTTGAATTTCAAGCAGGTTGGGAAATGCAAGTAGGGCTGGCATGCAGGCATCTGTAAGTTGCCAATTGTCCTTGAGGCGCAGGTATTTCAGATGCGGCAGCGTTGCCAAATAGGAGAGCCCTCGGTCGGTAATCTGCGTGCCTTGCAGGTCCAAATTGGTGAGCTGCGGACATTTCGCGAGCGCCTGTAATCCCTTATCGTCCAGATTGCTGTCTCCAAAACTAGCGCCCGTGAGGCGGGGCAATGCTGCCAATTTTTCCAATTCCTGCATATCGGGAATCTCGGAAAATGGATAGGGAAACGCGAAGTATTCCAAATCGTCATCAAAATCTTGTCCGGCGATGTTCATGGCTTTTCGATTGCGATGCGGAGGCTGAAAATGGCCATGAGCAAGGTGACTGGCGGGAATGCAAAACGCTCAAAATCATTGACCGAGGCGAGGTTGCCGAGGGTGTTGAGCAAAAAGAGCACAAACATGGCCCAAAATACAATCTTGAAGGCGCGCGCCGGCAGCTTGAGCGGGATGATTTCAGCCCTGCTGCCCACGACGGTAAGGAGTGCAAGCATGATACCGAGTGAAATGCCCTCCATGAGCTGCATTTGCGCGGGTGCCTGCATTTTGCCGCCCCACACAATCGTGTAGGGAATCACGCCAGTGAGCACCAATACATGAAACACGCTGAACAGTGACAGCAATAAGAATAGCCCGACGAGGGCGATACGAATAGGGATGATGCGCTTCATTCCTGCAAATTTAGCGTTTGTGGGACTCTAAATTCAATATGATTGTTGGCTACTTTTCCAGCAGGGGCGGATGAGGTTTGTCATTTCGACCGGAGTGATCGACCAAGCGAAGCGACTCGATCACGTAGCGGAGAAATCTAGCGCCAACAGATACACTTCCTGCTTGAAAGCCCTTATTTGCGATTCCTGCTAAGAGTACCGCATCAGAAGGGTTATTCAGTAGCAGGTGTATCAATAGGCGCAATCCCGCACCATGTACGGGACGCTACGTTTTTTGGCATTTGCTGCGGCTCTTCCAGAGCCTTGCAAATACCAAAAAACTCCGGTACCAATGACAAGCTATTAATAGCGCTGATAATCAATAGCTTGAAAGAATGAATAAAATCGTTGTGATGGGACAGGGAGGCTGCTGAGTTGGAGGTGTATCTGTGCTCAAGATCCCTCGGCTCCGCTGCGCTACGCTCGGGATGACAAAAAGGC
>JANPHP010000110.1:0-16004 GCA_031424495.1 Bacteroidota bacterium
CAGGCGCAGACACCTGGCAGCAAAAAAGTTTGGTCTAGGACGATCGAACTCAAAGACCGCAGGGACGATGCATTTACCCCCGTGGTGGCCAAAGTCACATTTGTCGCCTATACCATGACAGAGCCTACGAGCCCAGGTACGCCGATCATTGGTGTGGATCAGGGCAATGGCACGATCAAAGTCGACCCGATCCAGTTTCCCGGCTTGGAGGCAGGATACATCAAGTTCAAAATTACAGCAGTCGATTGGAGCCCGATTTCAAAAGACTATGACGGATCAAGCGATTATAAGGTGATCGTGCGTAACGTTTGGGTGGATATGAGTCCTAAAATCTACCTAGAAAATAAAAAGGGGATTGCGGCCAACCTCAGAAAACGGTACATCACCGCTCCCAACGTGGAGTGGGTCAAAGGTGACTCCTTGCCGCCACCCACGATTTTCAAAGTCGATAAAAGTGGCAATTATACTTTTACTGTGGGGGTCAAGGCGGTCACTCCTAAAACTGTCGAGGAAAAACCATTCGATTTTTCCTTCAACTTCGACGTGAGGGGACTCCTTAACACTGGCGAGCCCGTTGCCCCCAAAATCAATCAAGATTCATTGGATCGGGAGCGCAAACGCAGGCAAGATTCGATCGCCGACGCCAACCGCAAATTGGTACAAGTCCCAACCGATGAAATTGATCAGGCGATCAAGCGCGCCATCGACGAGGAACGTGTAGATGACCTCATCGACCTCATGCGGGAAAATCCAACAGTGCAAAGCGCCAAGGATGCCCGAGCCTATCTGGCCCTGAAAATGACCAAGGAATTGGTGGACAGTACCACCTACAGGGTCGACATCAGCTATGCCAAATTTACCCGCGCCTCACCCACAGAAAAAGATGTGAGTTTGGTCTTTTCGCGTTTTGGCGTAAATCTTGGTGACAAGGCGCTCAATCCTGTATGGCGGGACGGCAAGCTATTTGTGCGCCCTCCCAAAGACTCGATCGACTACCAAGTCACGGCAGTCCATCGGTTCGCTTCTGAAAACAAGGCAACCATCACCCTCAACAGTGTCAAGGACTACATCAATTTCAAGTATGCCGATGCTGGAGAGGACAGTGTTTCCATCCAAGTCAAGGGAGGGCATGGCCCGTACACGCTCTATTCAGAGCGCTTGAGTGGAGCCGACTATTTTGGGACCGATGGCTCGATGACCATCACCGGCAATATCGTCTTGAGCAAGGAGCAGATGGCGCGTGCCTTCAAGATTTCAGAAGAAGGTGATTTCAGGCTTTTCATCGTCGATGCCGAGGCGCTCAAGAAAACCGGATCAGGAACAGTACATATCGTGCCGCCACCACCGATCCCACCCATCGTCTGGTACATCGCAGCCGGTGCTTTGTTCGCTTTTTTCATTGGATTTCTCTTTTACCGCCGTGAAAAGCGCCGCAAAGACGAGGAACTTGAGAAATTGTTGGAGGCACGCGGCGGTTCCGATCCCCGGGTTAAGCGCAAGCCTAGGCCAGAATTGCAACATTTCTGGAAAGAAACGGCGATCAGCGAGCTCTCGCTCCACAAGAATTTTGTGCGTGAGGTCTCGACTTACCTCAAGGAAAGGCCGCATATCCACTCAGACAAGCCACTGGTCGAAGGGGTATTGCTGGGCACAGTGCTCAAGTTTGATTTTGAAAACGAGCAGTATGAGGTGCGCCTCGACCGCTTCAGGGCGCTAGAGCCCAAGCCGATTGACTACTATGAGGAGCGTGGCGACGACGATAAGTGGGCTCAGATCAGAGAGGTGGCGCAAGACCACCGTGACCTCGTCAAAATTGGTTGGCTGCAAGTCGTAGAGGGCAAGCCGATGCGACTCTCCAAATTGGAGCATCAGTTTCAGGATGAGCAGTTTAGCGAGTTGTTTCAGTTGATGCTCAAAATTGATCTCATGGACGGCAAGAAGCTCTGTGGCTTCTTCACCCGCACGACATCTGGCAAGATCAATGACATCAATGACCGATTGGATGGCATCGACTATTGGCTGAACTGGGATGAATTGGAGGATGCAGGCTATTATGAAACTGCGCCCAAAACTGTCAAAGACGACAGCGGCAAGATCAAGGTGAAAATGAAAGATCAGGAAACGGCATAAGTAGCGATGGGAAAAGTGATCCAAAGACTATTCTTATTGTGTTGGTGGCTGCCTTTGGCAGCGATGGGGCAGGTGCAATCGTTCGACATCAAGGTGCCGCATGCGATTCCCGATTCCACATTTCATATCGAATACATCGTCTCCAACACGCGCATTCCGGGCTACCTCGATGTGCATGTGAAATTCATGACCGGCGACTCCGTACCCAGTACGAAGTATTTGGAAGACAGCTTGTTCTTTTCAGAAATGCCGACGAATGGAGCCGGTTTTGGCATGAAGGGCGACGCAAGGCCGCTTGAAAAGCAAAAAGTAATCGGCAAGCGCTACGACGTTGTAACTGTGCTCATGGACATCAGCTCATCGATGTGGAAGCAGGTCGATGGCAAAAGCGTGTATATGGACTCCGCCAAGGCACTTGTGGATTCCGTCGTGCGTGGACTTGAGGCTCCTTATGCCGTGAAAATCTACAACTTTGATGAGCTGTGGTACGAGCGCACTTTGGAAGGAGCCACCTCTTTTCGCACCGCAGAGAAACCTGCCACGGCACGATTCACCCACCTCTACAAAAATGTCGCCAATGCGCTCGACCGCATGTCTGATGCCGAGGGCAAAAAGTTGCTCATCATCGTCGGTGATGGCGAAGATGATCAGAGTAACCTCAAGCCCGAGGAAAGGTATGAACGCAGAACCTTGATCGACAAGATCAGGGGGCTAGACGAAAGTTATGTCATTTATCCAGTGCTGTTTGGCACCAAGACCTACCCTGAAAATACCGAGCCGCTGGTAAAAGCGACCCGCAACAACCAAGATTCCGTATCGATCGGCGTAGCCTGTGTGGGACTTTTTAAAGAAGTCAAGGAATTTAAGAAATGGCCTGCCACGCACACCATCATGGTCAAGAGCAACGTGCATCCCCACGCGGGACGCGTGATGCAGTTGGAGGCGCGCTTGGGTTCCCTACGTGACACCGCCAACTACCGTTTGGGCGGACTTTTCAATCCTTGGAACGAGCAAACGACTTGGCAACTTGATGCATTGGTCGGCGGTGGTGTCGTCGCGACTTTGTTCCTGATTTTTGCTGTTTACATTCCGCGCAGGCAATGGCGCGACTTCAAAAGCAAGTATGTCAAGTTTTACTGGCAGGTCAAGCAGGATGGCGTGCGGCGCTACGACCCGTTGACCAAATTTCCCTTTCGAGATGAAGACGAGGTCGTGGTGCGTTGTGAGCACATGACTTCGATGGAGACTTGGCAATTTGAAGGGCGACGCGGCGGCAAAGATGGCGGCAACCGCAAGCGCAAAAACCGATGCATTTATTATCCCAACAAATGCGAGACGGGTCATAGCCCTGGTGGCAGCAGTGATTTTTTTGCACAGATCGGTGTCTTCAAGGAATTGTTTTGGGTATTCATGGCAGCCGTCGGCGCTTTTGCCGGATGGGGGCTGTGGGCGATGTTTGAAAACAACAAGAAGATTTATTGGAACCTCAACATGGATCGGCTAGCTGCCAGTCCCTACGTGCAAAAGCACTGGGGCCTCGTGGGTACGCAGGCGCCGATGGAGGATAGCATACGTTATGCGCGGGAAGCATTTTTGAATCCGTTTTTTGAACAGTTGGTGTTGGCAGGGATCATGAGTGCGCTCATCGTCTTCCTCATCGCCATTTCTTCTGAAATCTCTCAGGCGCGCAGCGGTTTTACTGGCTGGAATCTCGTAAAAGGCATATTGCGCTCAGCCCTGCGGGGAATCGTAAGCGGTATCCTGGGAATTATGGTCTTCGCAATATTTGGCTATTTGCAAGGATTTGTCTTTGACCGCAATCTCTACATCCCCGGCTTGTTTGCGATGCTGTTATTAGGGGTAGCCTTGGGCCGCATTTTAACAATTCGCTCGGGTACCCGCAGCACGCGTGGTTTGGCTGCAGGCCTTGCCGCCGGATTTGTTGGCTTTCATGTCTATTATTTGCCCATGCTCTTGTACCAAACCAAGGGCTATGAAGCACCGAAACTGTTTGCCTTTGTGGCATTTGGAGCGGTATTGGCCTTGATCTTGTCTGAAGGTTCGCCAGCACTAGAAGCATCTGAAATGGAGATTTGGACGGGCCGTAAAAACTACGGCAAGATCCATATCACCGATCTATTGCGCAAGAATGAGGAAGTGACCATCGGTCGCGGCCCGACCGCTACGATTCGCATGAAAGTGCGGCATACCCTGTCGCTCAATGCGCCAGGCAATGCAACCCAGACCTTTGCGAATCTCATGATTCGCAACGAAGTCGTCTACCTCATACCGGAGATATTCACAGAAATCAATGGCGACCCTGTGTCCCCAAATGAGCGCGTAGCGCTGTTTGACGGCGACAAGATCAGCTTTGCACACAAGAGTCCCTCGCACATCATGTACCGCGAGCACCGGCGTGGCGCGCACCCCAAGTGGCGCTACCGCATAAGCCGCGACCGCAGGGCCAAGCGCTCAGCTGAGCGCCTCGACCGCGAGAACTCAGAAGCGGCAGCGATGGTGTAAGGTGGATGTTGAATGATTTGCCAGAAGGCGTGCGGTGTAGGCGGCACGCCTTTTGGCTTTTTTATTGGGGAGATGGCCTCGGTTTGCGCTGTATATCGCTTGTGCGATGGGCTGGCAAATGGGAAGCTGCGAGGTTTTCGGAGTGATTTGGCACTTGCGGATTCCCCTTGATTCGCATATATTTGAATACATGAAAGATGTGATTACCATCGAGGAACTCCGTGCAGGTATTTCTGAACGGCTGCCGAACATTGCGAGCAAGGACATCCTTTTTCAGATTCTTGCTTTGCTCCAAACGGAAGATCAAAACCAAGATTGGTGGGATGAACTTTCGGTGACGCAAAGAGCGAGCATTGATGCAGGCTTAGCTGACCTAAAGGCTGGTCGTCGCAAATCACATGCTGAGGTAATGAAAAAGTATGGGATGTGAAGTGGACGGTTTTTCATTCCAAGCGGTCGGAAGACGAATTGGAGTAAATTCGATCTTATCTGCAAAATGAGTTTGGCAAAGCATCTGCCTTGAAGTTTCTCGAAAGGATCAACAAGGCAATTCAAAGGATCGAGACCCAACCCTTGTCGTATCCACCTTCAAACAATCAAAGAAACATTCGAAAATGTAGCATCAAGCCCGATACCATTCTCTTTTATCAAATTGTTTCGGATGAAGTAGAAATCATTGCCATCGTGGATTCTCGCCGCGAGTATATTGATCTGTAAGACCCTCAATTGTGGATTAGCATTGTGGCTATCCTCGTAAAAATCAGGGTCGTCATGAGCAAATATCGCCTTCCTTACAGATTTGATCGATGCAACAGCCCCCTAAAACCACACCAATGGCATACGCTCAGCTGAGCGCCTCGACCGCGAGAACTCAGAAGCGGCAGCGATGGTGTAAGGTGGGTATCGAATGAATTGCCAGAAGGCGTGCGGTGTAGGCGGCACGCCTTTTGGCTTTTTTATTGGGGGGGGGGCGAATGGCAACGTGCGTTTCAGAATTCGAATGCAACTGTATCCACAATCAACGGCTTTGCCCGAGATGGCATGCGACAACTATCTTACCTTGAGGAATGCCGAAGAGGTTTTCTAGTCCGAATAGAGCTTGCAAATAACCGAGGGATTCCACATATATATACTTATCAAAGTTGCAGAGAGTATATCAGACTTGAAAGTGGACCTTGCCAAGCTACTGATGGCGACTGAGGATAAGGCTTTGCTAGCAGATATTTATGCTATCATGATCAATGCCGTTGGCGATGACAACTGGTAGAAAGGCTTGATGCCGATGACAAGGAGGAGATCAGGCTTGGAGAAGAGGATTTTGTTGCTGGCAGATTCTCTGAGCAGGACGAGATGATGGACAGGATCAAGGCGCGCAACCGAAAGTAGTTTGGTCATCCAGAGCAGAACGTGTGCTGACAGGTGTTGATGCATACATTCGCGAAAAATATGGCGACCACTATGCCGACCCCTACCTTAATAGTGTGCAAAGGGCAACAAGCGGCCTTGCCCAATACCCTACCAAAGCAAGACCAGTTCCCGGCAAGCATGGAAGCCGACGCTGGGAACTCGATTCCCACCATTAGATTGTCTAAGAACCAACCGAATACGGCATAAAGGTTACGGCGATGCTTTCTATCAAAAGAGGACAATGATATTTGGCGCGGAATGCGGTTTCTTCTGCATGTATTCCCCCTCACCGCGCAATCACCAACTTCCGCACAGAAACGCTCCCGTTGATCGACACCTGCACGAGATACATGCCCTCGCTGAGCTCGGTCGTCGGGAAGGCAACGGAATGCGCGCCTTCGTCCAAAAGCACCGGCGCCAATGGGGTGGCTAGCACCTGCCCGCTGATGGAGGTGATGGTCGCGCCCACAGTCGAAGGCGCCTGCAATTGCAGGTCCAATACTGCGCGGTCTGAGGTCGGCACCGGATAGAGCCGCACGCCATCAGGCGCTGTAGTCAGGTGCGCCGCCAATTGCCGAGATTCAGAGACGGAGCCGTCGGGATGGATTTGCCGCACGCGGTACCAAGTCGTTCCCGTCAAGGGAGCCTGATCGGTCCAGGTAAATCCGTCGACGGAGAGGTGGGCGAGGTCGCCCGGCATTGAAGCCAAGGACTCAAACTGCCCGGGAATGTGGCTGCGTTCGATCCAGAAGCGGCCATCGATCTGCGAGGTCGTCCAGTGCAAGACTACGGCTGTGAGGGCAACCGACTCGAGCGCCAATTGCAAAGAAGCATCAAGCGGTCCGCAATTGGTCGCCGATACGGTCACTTGCACCGTGTCGCGTGCGATGCAACCCTGCGGGTTGGTCACCGTCACCGAATAGGAGCCCGCAAGCCCGACGAAAATGGAGGCCGTAGTTTCGCCCGTGTTCCAAGCATAAGTGGTATTGCCCGGGGGAGCACTCAAAGTGGTCATGGAATCGGCGCAAATCGTGCGGTCTGCGCCCAAGGCTACAGCAAAATTGCTGACGGTGGCCGTTGCGGTGTCGGTGAAATAACAACCGCTGCTCGCCAAGCGGGCCAGCAGATTGACGCTTCCTGGGGCGGTGATGGTGGTGCTTGACGTCGTCGCACCATTGCTCCAAAGGTAAGTATTGTAGCCTGGGGCAGCTGTGAACGTGGTAGCCCCCGCATTGCAGGTCACGACATTCGTGAGCAGGCTAGGTGCCAGGGCTGGACTTCCAATTGTGCCACCCGGTGTCACAGTTTGGGTGACGCTACGTACGGTGCAACCATTGGTGGCCCTGAGCGTGACAGGCAGGCTCGTGCCGCAAGGAATCGTTGTCGTAAACGAATTGCTGGTGAGGCAATTGAGGCCGGGCACCGTCCAGCTCAGGTTGGCGCCGGGCGTGGAGGTGGAAGTGATCGTGGCCACATTGCCAGCAAAGCTGACGGTAAATGCCGCATTCACGATAGCATTGCAAGGTGTCGCGCACTGCACGGTCGGGGCGCCCGCAGGCGTAGTGGGCGCAGGTGTGAAACTGACTGAGGTTGAGGCATAAGCAGCGCTGATCATATTGGTCAGCGCACGGTAGAAATTGGTATTGAATGCGGCTTCCTCAAAGGTATTCAATACCAATGTAGTAGCACTTGCCTGGCACTGGAATGACACGAAACGATGGGCTTGCAGCACCCCGTCCACGGTGCCGACACCGATGTAGGCACCATTGGGCTGCAGCGCCCCTGCATCATACCGATCTTGTGTGGTGGCGGTGCCAAAGCCGGCAGATGCGATCGTCATGGAGGTGCTGTTTACGTCTACAAGGAGTTTCTCGCGGCGTGGGTTGGTGCTGAAGTCCCCAATGCGGTGAAAATAGCCCATAAGAAGCAAATTGCCATCGGCCTTGATCACCAAATTATAGGGGTAGGCATCGTAGTTGGGAGCGGTTCCCGAGCTCCCGCCTGTGAGCCGGTAGGTCCGATAGAGAGATGCGTGGCTGATGGTATTGAATTTGTGCACGGAGATTTTTTGAAAGTTTCCGACGCCAGAAATGAAGTCTACATGGGAAACTGCCACGTAGATGTTGCCAGCACAATCCATTTCTGCGGAATACTTGTTGTTGGTGACATTGCCAATCGCACTGAAATTTGAGACGGGTTGGTAATATTCATCTGATTCCACCCCTGTGAGACTGTTGATGTGCGTGAACATCAAATAGGTTGTGGAGCTGTTGGGGACTGAGACGAGCCAGTAGGTGCCGTCGGGTGACTCAAAGAGTCCACAGGACGTACCGTTGATGATGCGTGACCAAACAAGATTCAGGGAAGCATCCAATTTTCCATAGACGCGGTTGGAACCTCCAATTCCAGTGACAAGATATCCACCGCTACGGTTAAGTTTGACGGTGACGAGTTCAGCATTTTGGGTGCCTGACGCCACCTGACTGCTCACAATGGTGCCTGTAGGAGAGAGCTGCATCCAAAGTGCATTCCTAGCGCTTGGCCCGGCAACGGTGGTGCTGCCGACAACCAAAAAGTTTCCATTGGGCATCGCCACCACATCGTTAAATGTATAATTGGCACTCGGGTATGTCTTGATCCACCTCACACCACCCGTCGAGTCTGTCATGAGCAGGAATGCTCCTGCGCTGCTGCCGCCGACGATGAGGTTGTAGCCGTTGGCATTTGTAGCCACGGATTTGGGATCGGTCACGGTCCCCAAGCTGGCATAATTGAGGGAATAATATGTGTTGCTATTGCCGATCGCAGTCACCGATCGGCAGGTGGTGACGCTTGCACAATTGTTGGTTACCGTTTGGCAGATGTTGAATGTGCCCGTTGTGAGGAAGGTATGGCTCGTGACCGGCCCGGTCGCGTTCGTGCCGTCCCCAAAACTCCAGCTCATGCTGAGCGCATTTGCGCTCAGATCAACGAGTGTGACCGTGTTGCCGTTGATGGTAGCTGTGAAATTGGCGGTGGGGAAGGGGCAATTCCAAACCTGGCAAGTGGTTGCTGAACCGCAGGCATTGGTCGCAGTGAGGCAAATATTGTAGCTGCCGTTTGCGGCATAAGTATGGCTTGGATTGGCGAGTGTACTCGTGGTGCCATCCCCAAAATCCCAGAGGTAGCTCGATGCATTCGTCGAGGTATTGGTGCAGGTGATTGTGAGAAACGAAGTCAAGGCATAGGTGAATGCGGCAGCCGGCGCGGCATTGTACACCGGAACGCTGGCATAAACCGTGTCCCTGCAAGGCAAGGACCTGTAGATGAGCCCTATTTGATACGTGCCGACGGCCGTCGGGGTCCAAGAGAGGCTGCTGCCGATGCCGGCAGGCACACCGTCGACCAACCAAGCGAGGCTATCGTTAGCCAGCCCGCTGCCTTCAGTCAGCAGGCGAGGCACGCCCAAGCAGGCACTGCCGGGGTTCACAATCTGCGCTGCCAAGCAGGCATCCACCTGAAAAGTAACCGTGTCAGACCCACATGCATTCGTCGCAATCACCAGCACGGTATAGTTCCCCGGCCCGGGATACTGATGCAGCGGATCGGATGTGGAACCAAAGGTACCATCGCCGAACTCATAGCGGATCGTGTGAAAGCCATAGACATTGTCTGAAAAGGCCACAAGTCCACCGCTTTGCACCAGAGCAGTGGCTTGCAGGCAAGGGAGGTGGCAGGTGTATTGCGCCGGGGCGCTGAGTGGCGCAAACGAGAATGCATTCACATCCGCTGTGAGGGCAAGCGACATCGGGACAGTGGTCGCGGCCCCCAAGGCCAAAACCGGCCCGAAGGTCGATGGCTGCGTCGCAAAGCCGATATAGGGGCCACAATTCGCCCGCATATTGTATCCGCCAAACACATGCATTGCGGCATTGGTCTGCCCAGTCGTCATGGCGCAATGGCGACCTTGTGTTAGCACCAACGGGTCCCCAAAAGGCGAAGCTTCCATTTGCATCAGCTCGTCCCAGCCCAAGCTCGTCGAGTGGGGCATGTTTTCAAAGCCAGTCACAATGCCCGCCGCATCCAACAAGACGATCTTAACCAAGCTTTCATAACGCTCCCGGTTGAAGCAGGTCGGTGCGATGGAATCTTTTTTGGTGTAGACCACCATCAAGTCTTCGCTGCCCGGCATCGCAGTGCACATCACATTGCTGATCGTCACTGGATAAACAGGGTAATTGCGTGTCCCGCCGAGGAACTTGCGTCTCCACAAATAGTTGAGATTGCTGTCCAGCCGCGCGACGTGCACAGTGTCTTGGTTGAACGATACCAAAGCCAGCCCATGGTCGGGATAGACGGTGAAGTTCGTATAGCAGTTTGTGATTCTTTTGATCACATTTCCGTTGACGTCCAAGGAGACGAGCGCATTGCCTTGAATGTAGAGCCGCTGATCGATGCCCCATGCCACCTTGGTGACCGCAAGCGATGTGCCAAATGTCTTCTGAAAATCAGGCGTATAGCTGCTGCCAAACCGCATAAGCCCAGTGGCGCCGCCGCTCTCATAGACCATGAAGACGTGGCCGCTCGTGTCGGCCTCCATGCCTTTGACCTCGGTGCCGAGTAGTTTGAATTGCGACAAGATGACGCCCTGCTCGGTCAAAACGGTCACGCGCGTGAGGGTGGACTGCACTTGACAAAACCAGATCTTGCGGTCCTTGTTGATTGTCGTCAGGAACTTCTCGCCAGAAAGCGGGGAGTTGGGGGCAAAAGTCATTACAGGACGCAATTGGGCATCCAATAGGTAATTTTGATAGATACTGTTCATAAAGCTGCCTGCTGAGGCAGTCACGTAACCATCCATTCCCATCGACACATCCGAATAATACATGCCAGCCGGGAAGCCTGTAATGTCACGGGTATAGTGTGCCGTGGAATGCGGAAAGTTGTGCGGCGTTGCCACCTGCGCTTGCAAGTCGGTCACAAAAAGAGAGAGCAAGGCAAGCAGAATTCGCGTTAATGGTTTCATTGTTGGTTCATTCACTGCTGATTGAGATAAAGTTAAATGGCTTCTGGAAAAAAAACAAATCGTTCGTCGTGATCTTGCTCATCATTTTCGAGCGGTGGGAAATTGATGGGATCAACCGGCATCTGCTGCCAAGGTCGCTTCAGCACGAGTGTCTTGCAGGAGGCGAGGCAATCGTGCCGTCCTGTCAAATAATGAAGTGGAATGACGCGCCATTGCTTGATTCCATCCACATTCCCCTTGCGTAAATTCCCCTACATTTGCGCTCATGGAAAAGAATCAGCCGGCTTGGTACATCGAGTTTCGTCGCAAAGAAGATCTGTTTTGGAATCAGACCTACCCCGCAAAGACTTGGGAGGAAAAAATCGACCATTGGGTGGCGAGCATACAGGAGATGATGCGCTCGCTGGCAGGCTCCGGAAGTGATGCGTATGAGGGATTCAATCCCGAGGCCTATCAGGAATGGCAGAAATCTGAGCCGCGTATCGATGAGATCTTGGCGCAGATGAAACTGAAGCTCCAAGATTTTGACGAAGAGAAAATGTGGCGCGGCATTCGGGGTTGAATTTGTTGTATCGATGCCGATGCCGTAGCGAAAAGATACGCAGTTCTGCGTATGGTTCTTGCAGCTTGTTAGGCCTTGCTTTGAGGAAACTCAAATGCAATGAAAATGAAGCATAAAGCGACCTTTGTTTTGATCTTATTCACCTTGCTTGTAGTGCTGCAAGGTCACGCACAGTGGATGCAAGTCGGGTACATGGTGACCAATGGCACCGACACAGCAGACTATGACCACGGTTTCAATGCCTTCGGGACCGACGTTTTTTCAAGCACGATTGATGGGCTGTTTCGCAGCAGCGACAATGGTCAGAGCTGGCAAAACATCACCGATGGCAAACCCAACACCACCGGCCATGAATTTTATACTGTGTACAAGCGAGCCAACAATGATCTTATTGCTGGATCATCCCTGCGACTTTTCAAAAGCACCGACGATGGCGCGACTTGGACTTGGCTCAATACGCTACCCGACAATTTGAATTGGTGGGATGTCACGGAAAGTGGCGGCAATTTGCTGGCATCCTACATCGATGGCGCAAATTCGGGTGTGTACACTTCTGCCGACGGCGGCAGCAGCTGGACACTTGCAACAGGCATCAGCAGCGCGGTGCGCCGCTTTTGGGTGGACGGCGCGACCGTCTGGCTGGGCGGCGGCGCCAATGGCGTCTACAAAAGCACAGACGATGGAGCCTCCTGGGCCACGGCTGGCACAGGATTCCCAGCCTCGGCTGGTATTTGGAGCGTGATCGGGTCGGGCGGAGCCCTCTTTGCAAACTCTGTGACCGGACTGGGCTTGTTTGTGAGCCGCGACAACGGCGCAACCTGGGCCAATACCGACACGACCGTATTCCATGATTTTTGCCAAGTCTTTTCCATCACCGCCGCTGGCAACCAGATACTTGCATCGATGGATGGTGCTTGCAACGGCGGTGCGTCCATCAAGGGTTCCACCGACATTGGCATCACATGGCCAGCATTTATGGACAGTCTGCCACAGAGTTTTTATGCAAATATCGGTCGCAACGCTGCTGGCACATCGTTTTTTGCGAAGCGTGGGGGATTTGGTGGCCACGAGGTTTACCGCTATGACCTGTCGGCGACGGCAGTAGACCCGGTAATGCATTCGCCCTTGGCCGGCCTCTATCCCAATCCTACGGCCTCAGGATTCCAAGTCGACTTGCGCGCAGCGCCGAGCAATGCAACCATGCTGCAAGTGGTCGATGGCATGGGGCGAGTGGTGTACGAGGGCCAACTCAGGCAACAGCAAAACTGGATCGCAACTGACGCGTGGCCACGCGGCCTGTATGGCTATCGATTGCTGCAAGGCGAGCGATTGCTGCAATCAGGCAAGCTCATCTTGCAATAACCTTGGAAAATGAGGGATTATCGGGTGGTGCTTGCACATCGTTAACAATAGCAAGCATTTTATTGATCAGATAATCAATTGGTTGCAAGATGTGAGTCCAAGGCCTCTGGCCGAAGGACTACTGACCTTTTGCCTCCGGCAATTGAAGCCTATTCTTTTTTGCCGGAGGCAAATGGTCGATCGTCCTTCGGCCAGACCGCGTGCGCCGTGGCGTAGGCCTTGGACTCGATCACATGACAAGAGATTTGGCTTTACACGTAATATTCCCGACAAGCATACCTATTTCCGATTCACTATCGCTCAAAATGGAGCCAAGGATCCTCTCCCTTGTACCATTTTCCCGGGGTGAAATCTATCCGACCCTTTCGATATGAAAAAGAATAATCCCGTTTAACGCCATCCGTAAGCATCATGTAAACCCTCTTCCCTTCAAGTGCTGAAAGCATTTGTTTTCTGCTGAATTTGATTGAATCCGGAATTGAATGCGGGAAATGCAATTCGAAATGTGTACCATAATCATAATCCTCTTCACGTACCAAATGCCAGGTGCCGGCTAGCTCGGGGTAATTGGTTCCGTGCATTTTGATGACGTTCAAAATGCTATCGTTGAAGTTCGTTTTGAGGTACTTTTCTTTGAAGTAGCCGGGATCGGATCTTAAAGCTCTATAAAGTATCAAAGTATCATTCACGAGCTCGGCAGGGTAGTCATCTTTTCCGTCATTTGAGCGGAGGTGCAAATAACCCGAATCAAGGAAATAGTGACCCAATGAAAATGCCTCTATTGGGTAATGGACACGATATATGGAATCATCTTCAAAAACCAGGTCGAACGCTGTATATGAATCCCAAGGGGAATCTTCCCTTGCCGCTTTCATGGGATCTGGTTCCGTAGCATGCAGATTTAAAAACGGGACTTCATCAACAATCTTTGTGTCATAGAGCCTCCAGTGACCTTTCAGATCCGGTTTGGTCCACTTTAATTCATCTCCTTTGGCGGCCGTTTGTATGCAGCTGAGCGCTACTAGCGCGATCAGCAAATAATGGATCATATTCATGCTATTGGTGGCTAAATTTGCGTAAACGAAGTTCTTTGTCTCTAAAAATAAACAAGTTGATCAAAAGATACAGAAAACATTCGTTTGTCCGTTGCGATTGCCTTTGAAGGATCTTGATTTGGGATCTTGGGTCTAGGTTGCTAGTTTTGGTTTTGTAATGCTGCTGTGAATGTAGGCAGCAATTGGAATAGCCACTGACACCTCTTCCCATGAATGTACAGCTCGAAACCCTGAACCGACTCACCACCTTGGTGATGCCGCCTGCACGTAGGCCGTGATGCTGCAGTTTTGCGAATCAGGTGAACCGATCGCATTGACCTTTGACCAAGTGCTGCGCGGCGAGGAGCTCAAGCGTGAGCCGAGCGTGCTCAGCGGGCAACTTGCGCTCGTCCCCTTGCCGCTTCAAGACTTGAACTAGCCGATCAAACCTCCCACATCGACAAGTACCTTAAGAAGATGCCCGTCAGCAAAAACTGAGCAGCAAATGCGTTTGAGTTTGAAAACCAATAGATCGCTGGGCGAAATCCAGCTGATCAAGCCCCTTTTGCCGAGGAATATGCAATCCGACGCCCGAATGGCCCCGAAACCAAAAAAACTGTCCTGTGCCTTGGCCCCAGAACAGTCCACCCGTACCCAAACAGTTTTCCCAAACCGCCCACCCGTACCCGTACCGTCTACTCGTACCGCCCACCCGTACCCGAACCGAAAAATGCCCGTTCGTCCGTGAAACTGCCCGTTCGTCCTTGGAGAGCGCCCGTTCGTCCTGAAAACCGACCACCCGCAGCTCGCATACCGCGCATCCGTACCGTCCACCCGAACTCGTACCGTCCACCCGTACCCGAACAGTTTTCCCGTACCGTCCACCCGTACCCGAACCGAAAAATGCCCGTTCGTCCGTGAAACTGCCCGTTCGTCCTTCCAGAGTGCCCGTTCGTCCTGAAAACCGACCAAAGTCTAGCCGCAAACGGTGCATTTGCTCAAACCTTTATTGGCCCAAAACAGCGTGCTCATTCCTAAAACCAGCCTGCAAACCGTCAATCCCGCTCAAAAACGCCTTAGATGAACCAATCAATGCCCGACGCACGGTCTACATATCCCGTTCGTCCTCAAAAACGACCATTTGGCGGCAGAAAAGGACCGGGTGGACTTTGCTAGGTTGTTCGCAATGAGAAAACCTCGCCATTCGCCCAAAAACGAGCCATTCACCCAAACATTCGGTCTTGCTTGCCTGGTACTCAAATAGCCCAAAAGCAGCCTGAATCGTCGATTTGGGTAGATTTTGGGCTGGATCGAATCCTGCAACGACAGCGACCGATCCCTTGGGAAATTTTCCCGAATACCACCTCCAAAAGGTACCAAAAGACCCCAAAATCACCCACGAAAAATACCTGAGTTTGCCCGTTCGTACACTGAGCATGCCACTTCGTCCTCCAGAAGTGCCCGTTTGCTCAATGGACCAAATTTCGATTTTTTCGCATTGTAGCTTTGTCACAGATCGAGAAGGAATAGCGGCTGATGGATGGGTCTTTGACAAGGCGGGCAAATTTAAAGACTAGCGTACCAACCGGTACATTCTGAACCTAGACCCTTATCCATCGGCAAGGCTCATTCCTCGCCGACGACCGAAACGAACACTGCGATCCATCCAGACAAAACAGCAAGCAATGACGAAGCCAAAACGCAGACCGAACATCAGGCAATGACGAAGCCAAGACGCAGACCGAACAACAGGCAATGACGAAGCCAAGACGCAGACCGAACATCAGGCAATGACGAAGCCAAAACGCAGACCGAACATCAGGCAATGACGAAGCCAAAACGCAGACCGAACAACTGGCAATGACGAAGCCAAAACGCAGACAGAACATCAGGCAATGACGAAGCCAAAACGCAGACAGAAAAACAGGCAATGACGAAGCCAAAACGCAGACCGAACATCAGGCAATGACGAAGCCAAGAC
>JANPHP010000111.1:0-6835 GCA_031424495.1 Bacteroidota bacterium
GCACCTCTGACTTTGCGTACACCGCTCGGGGGTGCGGGGAAAGGCATTCTCAATCCGAGACTCCAAGACCTCACAGCAAGTGATTACCTCCTTGATTTCAGGATGCGTGCGAAAAGCAGGGTCTTGCCGAATGTTGATCCAATAGGCATCAAAGCCCATCATCCCCGGCAGATCATCGGGAACATCTTGGTCGATCATGGCTTTCATCGCCAGCGACAGGGTCTTCAAGACTTGTCGCTTCTCGACCACCGTAACTTGCTCGAAGGTGTCGATATAATCGGGATGCACCGGAAAGAGCCGCACAAACTCGTCCATGCGTTCATTCAGGTTTCCAAAATACTTCCCGAAAGGCATCAAATGCTTCCGGATCTCCGCCTGTTGCGTCGCAGTCTTTTTCAGAAGTCGCTCTGCAACCACAAACTTGATATCCTTGCGGGCGATCAAGACCTGCTCAAAGCGATCCTTGACCCTGCGCATGCTGTCGGCGACGTGGTGGAAGCGATGGCTATCGAAGATGGCCTCTTGCACACCTGCGATAAACCGAAACCGCAGGTTCTTACAGACCTCGCCGACCTCACGCAAAAAGCCCAAATCCAAAGCCAGCGCTTGGTCGCCGCGTGTGCGCAGGTAATCCAGCATCTCGTCGATGACCAACAGCAGCCCTTTGTCAGGATATTTGGCTTGGAAAGCAGCCATCATGTCATCAAATCCAGCCTTGTTATTCGTGAACGTCCCTTCCTTGGGAAACGTGAAGCGCACGCCCATCCGATCCAACTTTTCCTCCAGCTCCGAGACCACGATTTCCCGGAGCGACATTGTGGAGGCACCGATCTCGGTGCGGATCACTTGAAATTTTCCCGCAATCGATTCGGCGGCCATGGTTACAGCCATACTGTTCAGAAACGTAGCCAGCCGCTCATCCTCGGCGACCCCGCTCACCACAGAGAGCAAGTGAGACTTACCAGTGCCGTAATTACCCACTACGAGTATGCCTTTGTTGTCTTGTGGGTGGTCAAATTGAAGTTGTGGGATCACCACTTTGATGAGGCGCTCGGCCATCTCCTCTGAAACGACGTAGGACTTGACAAGGTTGGCAGCTCCACCTTCACGATCAGCATCCTTGATTTGGATGACGCTTTCTACTGACTCAAATTGGATTAAATCCTTGTATTTCATTCGATTAAGTTCCTGTCAAACTTTGAGATGATCAATCGCCGCCTTACCATCGGTCTCCACCCACAACAAATCTAGCAATTCGTATGATTGAAACTCAGGATGGAGAGGTTTTGCATAGATTAGTTTGGAGCCTTCCACCTTGCCAGGCCAAGCAGCAACCACCACTCGCTCTTTAGAGATCGCTTTCAGCAGTCGAAGGGGATCTTGCTTAAGCTCCTTGGCAAACAGGATTTCAGGATTGTCTAGCAATAGTAGCTTATTCCCGATACCAACGATTTCAGACATACGATCTTGAACTCTCTTGGGCCTTTGGCTAGCGGGCACTTCCAAAAGCAGCTCAGAGAGCTGAAGGCCGACATTGATGACGGGGACATGGTACGTTTCCGCGACCGACCTTAGAATGGTTGTTTTGCCCGAGCCTGGCGCACCGATCACCAATATCAGGCGCTCATACCGATGGTCCGCCAACAGAATCGACCTTTGGGTATTCTCTAGCGCAAGTGCGTTCATAGCGGCAGTTGGAGGGCTCTATAAGTGGCGATCAAATTCATAAGAGTCCCAATGTAGCAATCATTGCCCAAAATGCCTCAATGAATTCTTCTCATCCACCAGAATATTTGCAAGGAGCCTCCGCGAAGCGGTATGAATGCCCCCTGACAACGTGGGCTAGGTCATGCCGCGATAGAGCCAATGACCCAGACGCGCCCCTTTTTGCTAGGTGAAGGATTTGTCGGGACAATTTTGTCAGGAAGGCTGCCAAGCATTTCCAGCGACCTCGATCACTTTTTTCAATAACTTCGAGCTTTGACCCCAAGATTCTAGGTTTCATGGAAAATCCTACCTCCGTCGAGCATAACGCATCTACAAGTGCTGATCTCCAAGGTCACGATGACGCCATCGCCTTGGAATCTGATTTGGAGCTGTGGGTGATGGTCGAGGACTACGGCCCGATCACCCTCCATGAACTAATCGCGGTCAATGCGCAACCAGGAGTGACTCCGCTCACTCACTTCGCAGCCACCGCCATTCGAGGCCTGGAGATTGGCGACACCTATGAAGACTTTGGAGATGCGGCCATCACCCGTGTGGCAAGGCCTTGATTGCGGGGTCTCCACTTACATAGTGTTTGAAAGGCAATGAGGCTAATCCCAAAAAGCCCACCATCCTGCAACTCTGGAATCAGTTGCCCGGTAAGCCCCACTTGGGGGCTTGCATAGCACCAAAAGAATCCCTTACTTGGCTCAACCAATCCCCCAAAAAGTTTGGGGCTGGTTTAAGAAGCGGGTATCTGGCCCCTCCCAAAAGTTCTTTCAAGTCAATGTTTTTCAGTCACTTATGCTTAGGCTTTCTTGATGTGCGATTTGTTCATTGTTCATTGTTCATTGAAAAGCCGTTTGCCAACCCTAGACCTGCATGCGTGTTAGGGTTGGCAAACGGCTTTTCAATCACTCAAATCGCAGAGCCCGCACGGGCGAAATCGTCGTCACCAACAGGGCCGGCAGGTACATGAAGAATGTACAGACGCCCAATACCCCAAAGTTGATGGCCAGGAACCATTCCCACTTCCACATCACCGGCACCTCGCGCACAAAATAGCTCTCCTGATCCACGACCAGCCACCCAAACAGATCCTGACTCCAGATCAAACCCAATCCAAAGAGATTGCCTAAGGCCAACCCGATCAGGATCAAAAACATCGCATTGGTGACGAAGAGGTCTTGCATGCGTGTGTTGCGCATGCCCAGCGCTTTGAGCAGGCCCACCGTGCGTGTGCGCTCCAAGATCAAAATCAGGATGACCGAGACCATGTTGATCACGGCGATGATCACCATGAGGATCAGGATGAACCAGACATTTTGGTGCTGCAAGGCCACCCATTCAAAGAGTTCGGGGTATTCGTCGGTGATGGGGCGCGCCTCGTATTGAAATGCGTCGTTTGCGCGCATCACGTCTTCGACTTTTTCATTGACGGCATCGATGGCACTGAGTTGATTGATGCCACGCAGCCATATCTCGTAACCCATGACCTGCGTGCTGTCCCAACGCCAGATTTCGCGGAGGGCGCGCAGGTCGCAAAAGGCATTGGTCTGGTCAAACTCGCCCAGTCCCGTCTCGTAAATGCCTGTAACATTGAACGGGCGCGTGCGCGCCGAGCCAGCCTCCAAGTCAAAAAAGTAGGCGTATGCAGCATCCCCCACCTTGAGGTCTAGCACCGAGGCCATCTTTTGTGAAATGAGCAAATCTGGGCTGTAGCGTTTACCGCGCGTCACATTCGGAATCTCGCCCTGCCGCAGGCTCGCCTTGAAAAAATCCCAATCATAAGTGCTGTCGACGCCCTTGAGCACGATGCCTTCTTGGGTCGCCTTGCTCTTAAGCATCGTCGGCCGCAAAATATAGGGCGACGCATTGCGCACTTCGGGCATGGCGCGCACCGCGCCGATGAATGAATTGTCGGTCGAGATCGGCAAGACCTCGCTCTCATGCTCCTCAAGTAGGTTACCGACATGAATATGGCTGCCGAATCCGATGACTTTGTCTTGGATCGCGGTCTCAAAACCAAACACGATGGATATGGCGACCTCCATGACTGCGACGCCGACGAGTATGCTGATGATGCCGAGGCGAACGACGAGGCTGGAAATCGAGCGCTGTGCCCTGAATGTGATGCGTGCTGCAAAGCGCAGCTCGAAATCACCCGTGAGCCTGAAAGGATGCCGCCACCACGCAGGTGACCACCAGCGTGCCCCCGCGCCGAGGAAAGTCCCCAACCAAGCCAAATAGGGCAAAAACCAAGGCAATTCGGCCCATTCAACTGCGAGTGCAGGCTTCACCATTGGCAAAATGAGTGGCAGCGCCATGCCGATACCCCAGACCAAAAAGGCCGTAAACAGCCGCCGCATGATGCTCGGCTCAGGTGCGATCGCCCCTACCAAGCTCGCAAGCAAGAAGGTGGAGAGCAGGGCGATGATGGATGGGATGAGCATTTTCTTTTATTCCGGGCCGAAAGATAGGGAATTTGAGGGAATGGAGAGGTGGCAATGGACAATTGATAATGGATAATGGACAATCGAGAATTGAACCTTTTGATCGAATGACAGAACCGCTTGCCATGTGATCGAGTCCAAGGCCGATAGACGATCGACCATTTGCCTCCGGCAAAAGAAAATAGGTTCTATTGCCGGAGGCAAAGGGTCAGTAGTCCTTCGGCCAGAGGCCTTGGACTCACGTTTTTTTTACTCATTTACAATCCCGACAAGCGTTCCAAAACATGCGCTCGCTCGACGGTCTACGATCCAAGGCCTTTGTCCATCCGCGATTCGACCTGCAAGACAAAGTCCAGCGTCACCTCAAACAGCTCTGCGATATCTTCCTTGGATTGTTTGCCGATGCGCAGGGACCGCTCGATATTGCTGATCGTTGCCTCTTTCACAGCATCAGCCGCCACCACCGCAATCGTTTCGCGCCGCGATTCCTCGTTTTTGGCTTCATACAATTCCTCGGGACTGAGTGCATCCATTTCCGCAAGCGCTGCTGCCCTGCGGATGGCCGGCTTTTCAAAATTGATTTGTGGATCCCGTGGATGCTTGATGGATTCTTGGATCAAGTTCATCCAGTCCAAGATGTCCTTGGGCGTGTCGGGCCTGGTATAATTGGGGTTCAGGAAAATGAGCTTGTGGCCATACATCTCGCGCACTTGCCCACCTAGCGTCTGCGGATTGAGCGTCGCAAGCAAGACATCGTCTTTGATGGGTTGTCCATTCTTTTCGCTGATGCGGTAAGGAGCGGTGACCAGGATAACGGTATAAACCTCCTTCGCAAAGGAGTATGTGGCCGAGTCGGTCTGTTGGTCGATGAGGTTGGACAGGAAATAATGGATGAAGCGGTTGTAATTGTGGTCATAGTCCACTTTTTGGATCTCCACGATCACACGATGGTCCTTGGTCTCGGCAAAGAGGTCCATTTTGAAGCGAATGGGTGCATTTTGGCGCAGCAAAACCTTCTCAGTCTCCACCACATCGATGTCAATGTCTATCCCGACAACATCCTTTACAAAAGCCGTAAACACCTCCACATCCGTGAAGACTTTCTTAAAATAAACTTCGTTATCTAAGTTGCCGAGCAGCATTTCCTGAGGATTTTACTATGCGAAGATAGGGATTTTTGGGGGAATGGAGAGGTGGCAATGGACAATTGATAATGGATAATGGACAATTGACAATTGACAATTGAACCTTTTGATTGAATGACAGAACCGCTTGCCATGTGATCGAGTCCGAGGCCTACGCCACAGCGCACGCGGTCTGGACGATCGACGATCGACCATTTGCCTCCGGCAAAAGTGACTAGGCTTCGATTGCCGGAGGCAAAGGGTCAGTAGTCCTTCGGCCAGAGGCCTTGGACTCATATTTTGCTACCAATTGATTATCTGAACACTACATAATTCATCATTGCTAGGCGGAGTGTCATGCATACCGATCCGCCATGGCTGCACTGATCCCGCACAGCGTGCGGGATCAGTGCAGATACACCTCCAACACGGCGGCTCCACGAACCGCATGCAATACATTGCATTCATTCTTTCAAGCCACTCGATCCCTGTTCAATTCACAGTCTCAAAAAACACGCTCGCCCATGCAACCCTCCGATTTGCGCTTGGTCTTTTAAAAAATGTGCTGGATCAACCAATCATTGCCCACTCATTCGCTGCGCCTATGAAACGCATCCACTTTGCCATCACTCACCAAACTAAAACCCTAATGCCCATGTTTTTCCTGGCTTGCCTGCTGTGCGTAATGCCTCTCGCTGCGCACACCCAGACACAGCAGGTAGCAGCTCACCCGTGCGCACCAAACGCAGTCTTGAATCCAAACCCAAGCTCCTCCGAAAAAGACCTCCATCCAACCATTGCCGTACGTGTCATCGACCGACGCACAAGGCAACCGATCGCATTTGCAAAAATCGAAATTTGGGGCTTGGATGAACTCATTCAAACCGATCAATCAGGAACTGCCAAACTCATGCTACCCTGCCCAGATTTGTCCAAATCGCTGATCGTCCATGCCAAGGCTTTGGAATACCACTCCAATACCCTGATTTTCACTGGAGACGCGATCCCAAAGACGATAGATATTGCCCTGCATTTGCCAAGCTTGGACATCTCGCAGGATGATATGTTCATGATCACGCACAACGGGCTGGATCGAACGGCATTTGAACAAGCAACGCAAATTACGCTAAGAGGCATGCATGGATCCGAAGCCGGCCGAAAAATGATCTGGCTACTTCAGCGATGACCTTTTAAAAAATACATTTAGGATTCAGCATTCACCAACACAAATCAAACCCATTCGCCAAAATGAAAAGCCCTACCCCGATTCAAATCACGATCGCCAAGCCCTGCACGCAGGACTGGAATGCAATGTCAGTAACGCCCAGTGGCCGGTATTGCACGCAATGCGACCACACAGTGATCGACTTCGCGGGCATGAGCGATGCACAAATGCTCCAAACGATAGCTGCTGCCAAAGGCAAGGTCTGCGGGCGCTTCCGCGCAACGCAATTGGATCGCCCGATGGATTTGCCTTGGGTGCCACAGCAAAGGGTTTGCAAAAAGAGATACTCGAAAAAGTATGGACCGACTGGGAAGCCTTTGCACAAT
>JANPHP010000112.1:0-10009 GCA_031424495.1 Bacteroidota bacterium
GCCTTTTTGTCATCCCGAGCGTAGCGCAGCGGAGCCGAGGGATCTTGAGCACAGATACACCTCCAACTCAGCAGCCTCCCTGTCCCATCACAACGATTTTATTCATTCTTTCAAGCTATTGATTATCAGCGCTATTAATAGATTGTCATTGGTACCGGAGTGATCGAGGGATCCGCCTAGGTGGAGAGCCGATCACGTCGCGTCCCGCATGCAATGCGGGATAGCGCAGCCAGATACACCTCCTGCTTGAAAACTTCTATTTGCAATTCCCGCTAAGAGCTGCTCATGAGAAGGGCAATTTAGTAGGAGGTGTATCGAAAGGCGCTATCCCGCACCATGTACGGGACGCTACGTTTTTTGGCATTTGCTGCGGCTCTTTCAGAGCCTTGCAAATACCAAAAAACTCCGGTCGAAATGACAATGAATATCGTCTACTGGTAATCATCCCGATAAACATATTTTTTATATCGCAAAAATCAAACCATCACTGTGCCTGACCGGGCGCGCCGGGAGGGGCGCTTTCCCCAATCGGCGCTTCGCCATATTTGCCTTTGAGGTAATCGTCATACTGATCGGCGTAGACGCCGATGCGGTTGATCATTGCCTCGGCCTCTGAGCGGTCGAGTGCGTCGGTCTCGCGGATGTGCTTGAGCCAAGCCCAGCCGTTGTAGATCGTGAAAGCGACGCCATACAACTTGTCATTGATCTCCAGCAATTCCTTGAAAAATGCATGCTCGCTGCTCGCGATCGGCAGGCGCATTACCGGAGACATGGCTTGGAAATAGGAACGCTTTTCGCTCTCGATATACCAGACATCAATCCACACGCGTGCTGAGCCCAACATGAGGCTGTATTGGCCGGGATTTTGGCCACGGCAGAGTGCAGGATCGACTCCCAAGGTGCTGATGATGTCTTCGACCATCAAAAAATAGACACTCAAATCTTGCATAGCATAAGTATTATAGTGGAGGATGAAAAATCGCTATTGTCGCCTCAATTGTCTTCGCGACCGCGAGGCGTTTCATTGAATAAGTAGGTGAGGCTGATGCCGGGAATGAAAGCCCGTCCTTTGAACGTGCCACCAAAGTTGGTTTCCTTGTTGATGTCGTAGCGCTTGGCGCCCTCCACCCACATGAAAAGCGCGTCGATCCGCAGGTCATTCACCAATAATCCAGCGCCACCTGAGATCGCGAGCTTGTTGGCGTCGGGCGTCTCGGGCGTGAGGTAGCCGTCGGGCACGGGCGTCATGTCATACGTGAGGCCGCCGCGCAGCAGGATATGTTCCGTCATTTGGCCCTGCCATCCGGCACGGAAGATAAATGCGTTGTGGTAATTTTTGCCCTGCTTGAGGTCGGCGAGTTTGTCGGTATTGGTCACGAAGTCAAAATTCAAGCTGTCATAGACATTCCAGAAGACATAATTGACGTCGAGGGCGACTGTGTGTTTGTCATTGATTTTGTAGGCACTGCCGATCGTGGCCGTGCCCGGCAAGGCGATCGCGCCGCTGAAGGCTGTCGAGGGAAAATAACTCGCCAAAGCCGTCGGCACCTTGAAAGTCGCCTGTCCGTCTTGCGCCTTGAACTTGAGCGCCGAGCGGTAGCTGAGGCCCAGGGTCAGTGCAGGGATCGGGCGCACCATCGCACCGATGTTGAAGCCCATTCCCTTGCCGCCGGCCTGCAGGGTCGCTTCGCCATAACTGCCGTCGGTGTACTGCACGGGCATGCCACGGCGCAGCGTCACGTCGCCGGTTGCGTACACAAATCCGCCGCCGATCCCGAACTTGTCCTTGTAGTTGTAGCCGATGGTGGGCTGTATGAAAATTGTCTTGAGCGAGATTTCGCGCAATGCAAATTGCCCTTTCCAGTCGTCAGGATAGACCACCCTGCTGCCAAAAGGGGTATAGACGGCGATGCCGCCCGCAATTGCATGCTCGTCGTTGAACCGATGCCGCAGCGCGCCATACAAGTTGAAGGGCGTCGAAATGGTCTTGACGTTGTTGGCGGTATAGGTATCGGGGCTGGGTGCGAGGTAGCTGATACGGGGAAAGATCGGCGTCACACCCACCGACGCGCTCGTCGGCGCAAAGGCCAATCCGCCGGGGTTGAAATAGGCGACGGAAGCATCAAAAGCCAAACCAGCGCCCGTGTGGCCCATGGCAGCTTGGGACACACTCTGCAAATTTACCTGAAATCCGCCAGCCAGCGCCAAGCCGCTCGCCCACAAAGTGGCCCCAATGGCCAGAATCGATCGTTGTATCCAATTTTTCATGCGGCTTGAAACTACTCAAAAGGCGAGAGAATGCAAATGGGGTGGGGTGGTAAAATTAGGGGCAGTCGCCTGAATGCGAATTGCCCGAAGGGCAAAAACGTGGATAGCCCCCTGCGGTTCCGAATGCGGGACCGCACGGGGGAGGGAGCAAAACAGAACATGAACCCCGAAGGGGGCTCATATTCACGGTTTCATGCTTAGCCTTGCGCGACGATGTTGCTCAGACCGAGCAACATAAGGCAAAAATGCAAAACGCTGACATCATTCAAGCCCTCGCCGCGTCCTCGCTGCTTCAGCGGGAGGCTTGTTGATCGGGGGGACGCTAGACCGTTGGTCACGATCACAGATCGCGACCAACGGCTATCCAAGTGGCTGTCCTTCGGGCAAGAATATTTTCAGACGATCGGGTGCGCCGTGGCGCATTGGCCACGTCAAAATCATGGGTGCTGATGGCTAAGCTGTCGATCGCAGGCAAGCCTCGCAAAGCATTTGCCAGACGGATCAGTCGCCGTCGTTGTCTGTGACCGTGACGACGATCGACATACTGCTGCTGAGATCGGCCTTGAACAGTACTACGAGATCCTTGCAAGCTTGATAGGCAGCTTCCACCTGATCATGTTGTGTGAGCAGGGCATCTTGCAGGGGAATTGTGATTTGATCGATCGCCGTGAGCGCGGTTGCAAACCGCTGCGCAATTGCCGTTGAGAGCGCTGCCTCCCCATATTGAGCATGCAAGGCATCCAACGCAAAATCGAGACCAGTGTCGGGAGTGCCAAGGTAGGCAGACTGCAAAGCAACCACATTTGCCCGCAGCAGCGGCAATGAAATGTTGGCATCGCTTGATTCCACAAGTTCGACTTGCAAAATTCCCAAGTCAAACTTACCAAGTGGCTTGCCGATTTTGACCTTGGTGACCTCCTCAAGCAAGGATATCATGGCATTTACAAGCTCGCTCAGTGGATCGCTTGTACCTGTCGCTGTAGAATGCACAAATTCCGATGCAAAGTTTTCACCTTGGGGCGACCAGGTATGTTGCAACTCCACTGACTTTTGATGCAGGTTGCGGCTGAGTCCCAAGAGGAAATCACGGCGAATGGCGGCAAGTGTATCCGTTGTATATTGTGCCAAGGTCGCCGACGCATCCAGGTGAAACAACAAATACTCGATTGCGGGCAAGCCCCTGCTCGTCGCCCCCAAAGCTTCAAAATAGGCTTCGTCCATGGTATCACCACGTGTGATAGCGTTTTCGATCAAGCTAGGATCGGTGGGCCACTTGCTGATGCGGCTGTGCAGGTGGCGATCCTGGACCAAGCCTACATCATAGAGCTCACATGCCTTCCATCGCAAGTCGGTGACAATAAATTGGGCGCGGGCGCTGCTGAGCGACTGTGCATCCAATTGCTGTACAAAGTTATTCACCGCCGACCGCAGCGAATCGGTGCCATTGATGAGCAGCGTCAAGCCGGGCAATACCTCTTGTTGCACAACATCATCTAAAATTGCGACCTTGTCAAACTCATATACCGGCTCTTGTTTTTTACAACCCGACAGCAGGCAAGCCATTGACAATGAATAGGTGAGTAGGCGAATTGCAGTACTGTATATTTCTTTCATGGTCACAATGAGTTTAGAAATTTGAGGAGGGCTAGGCGATCTGCAACAGATAGGTTTTGGTACCTTTCATTGGCACCTGCGCCCTCGCCTGCATGCCAGAGTATGGCCTCTTCTAGATTGCGGGCACGGCCATCATGCAAGTAATAGGTATGCTGATTCACAACCTGAAACAAGCCTATGCCCCACAAGGGCGGCGTGCGCCATTCTTGGCCAGTAGCATCGTGGTCGGGCACATTGTCGGCTAGTTCTGCACCCATATCGTGCAGCAAAAGATCGGTATAGGGGCGAATTTGCTGGCCCGATAGCGCGGAAATCTCGGGGTCTGTGCCCGTAACAAAAGCTGGTATATGGCAGACACCGCAACCGATTTCCATAAACTTAAGCTTTCCCAGCAGCACCTCTTCCGTGGCCCAGTCTCGGCGTGCCGGGACTGCTAGCGTCTTTACATAAAGCACTACCTTGCGCAGATCATCATCGCTGATCTCTGGCACGCCACCTGTCGTTGCTGCGCCACAATCCAACTGATCAGATGTGCAATTCTCCCTTGGAAATAGTGAGGTCGTGATGCCCATATCACCTAGGAAAGCACCAGCAGTCTGTTGGCGCAAACTCGGTTGATTGGCCTTCCATCCAAACCTGCCAATTTTTGTGGATTGGGTTTCAACATCCCATACATAGTTGGGGCGGCCAGAGATGCCGTCGCCGTTTGCGTCCATGGCATCTGCATTTGCCAATATCGCCTGTACATCGATCGCCTCCAGCAAGCCCAAGCCCGGCATTTGGTTGGCGACACGGGGCGATAGCCCCGCATCTGCTGCTAGGCTGCCATAGCCCAGCGATGTGATGAAATATGTGGGCTTGCGCAGGGCATAAGGTTTGCCGTCGGGAAATGTGCCGCTTACCGCCTCATAGGAGATGCCGACAGACCCCTCGACCACGATACCGGGTATCGCTTGATCTTGCAATTGACCACCGTAGCGCGGATCTGAATACAGCCCATTGCCGATAGCCAACCGCAGCAAAAAACCGGTGGATAGTTCACCGTCAAACAACGGTGCCCTGCCACGACCATCTTTGAAGTGGCAACCAGAGCATGATCGCGCATTGTAGAGAGGCCCTAGGCCATCACGGGCGCTAGCCGATGCTGGCGCTACTACCCAGTTTTGATTAAAAAACGAGTTGCCGACATAAAATTCCAATTCTTGAAGTCCGGCGAGCGCAGGAGCTTGCTGGCCAAATGCATTTGGACCCACATCAAACACCGTCACCTGTCCTCCCGACAATTCCTCACCTATTTCGGCAGTCAGCGGCAAGTCTGCATCGCGACAACCATCGAGCACCGTTGCGATGCACAGCACGCTGCCCAGTGCCCACAACCGCCATACTTGTTTTACTTTGTGGCCCATTAGTCAGGAAGTGAAGTGCTGATCGTGATGCCCATTTTTCCAGCGATCACCGCAAATTGATCCCCCAGTGCTTGCAGGCTATTGACAGCGGTTTGGATTGGGCCATTGCCGCCTACCGCCTCTTGGGTCAGTGCTTGGTCAAACGGTGTCGGTATTGCATTCACCTGCGCCCATACAGCATCTAGCCTGGCACGGATGTCGGCATCCAAATCGGCATCATAGAGCGCGGCGAGCTCGCTCAGGGAGTTGCCAGCCACCACGCTGCCGTCTGTGCGCACATAGCTGCCTAGGTATACATTTTTGATCCCCAAAAAATTGGTGACAATATCGCGGTGGGTATTGTCACTGAAGCAGGAGTGTTCATCCTCTTGGTCTTGGTTGTCTAGCGCAGTAAACATGCGTTCGCCAGCCAATTCAGCCTTGCTCAGGATGCCGATCGCAGTAAACATGCGGCGCAGTGCCTCATCGTTTTTCAGGCTCACAAAGGTTGCACGGTAATTGTTGGTGTTACCTGCGTTCCATTCCGCTCTGAGTGTTGCGAGCTTGTCCACGATCATCTGGGCGCATATTTTGATAAATGCGCCGCGCCGAGTTGGATGCAGCGCAGGCCCACCGACGACATAGTCGGTATAAGGGCGTTGCCCGCTCGTGAGCAGACTTGCATCTGCATCGTCTTGGCCCCAGAGTAAAAACTCGATTGCGTGGTAGCCCACGGCAATATTGCGCTCACCACCCACCTCATTGAGCGCCGCAAGCGTGGCTGCATTGAGCATAGTGGTGGTATCGTTGACGATGCCAGCGGTCGCATTGCCCACAACATAGTCGATATAGTTTTCATCGAGTGGCCATGCATTGAGCAGGCCCTCGGGGCCATCTGCATCGTCGATAGGCCCCTCACTAAACCGGAAAGCCTCCGTTTGTCCATAAGATTCCCGTGCAGTAAGCCATACATTTTTTGCAGCTTGGTGGGTCACTGCAGTAGGGTTGGCGACCATTGCATCCACAGCAGCCTGCAGCCCGACTGCGTGGGCATATACATCGTCATAAGTCGCAGCGACCTGTGTAGCATATTGTTGCACAACAGCAGTCTTGAGCTCGGCATTGGGATCCTTGTCCTTGTCTTTGCAGGCCGCCACGAGCAGCAAGGCCGACAGGAGCAACAAAGCAAATCGTTTTTGAAAGGGGAAATGTATCATAATTGCAAACAGAAAAATAGTAGAATACTTTGACTACAAAGGTAGGAGGCGGGTGGCCCCACAGGCAATACCCTTGATTTGGTAAATATGTAGGGCAATGCATACCTAATATAGGGTATGCATGGTAGGAATGAGGTTTTGGGCGTGGATGAAGGCTGTATTTGTACATCATCATTGGCAAAGCCAAGTTGATCAGCGGCAATCATGGGCTAGTTTTTTGATCAAATTTATATTAGGTATTTACGCTTCGCATGCGGGTAGCTTTCGATCAATACTCCGAGGTGAAATAGGCGTTCAGCATTGTGTAGCATCACCGCAGATCATTCAGCCTTGTGCTACTGCCTCTATTCAGGATTTTAATGAGGGTTGTGTCAAATTGTACCTTGATTGGGCGCAATCGACCTTTGGGGTAATTTGTGTCTCCTCCAAGGTGACCCGTGTCAGCCCCAACCTTACCGCTGTCAGCTCAGGGGTGAACTATGGTCACCGCTGAGGTGAACCGGGCCAATGATTGGAAGACGGCGGGTTGCTGCGGGTTTCTGAGCGATTTCTTGGATGCAGCTCACGTTACACACACACACACACACACACACACGCATACTTATTGGTGGTACAAACACGATGGTAGATCATGGAAATGTGGCAATTCGTTTTCAGTTATTTACCGCGTGAAGGCGATGCATTACGTTCCTGCGTGAAATAAATCCACATATCAATTTATCTCCCACTGATCGATGCCGCAGCCATGCCCCTAACTGCGGCTTCCCACCAAGCCCGCCCTCCCAAAAATCCCACACATTCCCTATCTTCGAGCAAAGTCACACCCATGCAACTGATCCATCGTCTCCTCTTGTGCTTATCCTTGCTGCTTGGCTTGCGGGCTGCGGCGTTTGCGAAGCAAGACCAATATTTTGTAGACGGCCTCGTCGTTTTTACGCCGACTAGCCTTGTGGTCGATAGCATCGTCGTCTATGAGGAGCGCAACGGGCTAGCTCCGAACAAGTCTCTGTATTATGGCACCATCTACCCCGGTGAAGGCAATATGAGCTATCAGTTCCTGATCAAGCGGCACGTCTGCATCGTCTCGCCGACATTGCCCTACACCTACCGCATTCAGGATACCCTCAAGACGCGGGATGTGTTCAATTATGTCTTTTATCGCTACTGCGGCACGACGAGTGAGCGGCTTGTGATTAGGCTCGACAGTGCGCGATTGGGTGCCCGCTATCAGCTGGGAGAGATACCATTCTACACGGGGCGATATGATTTTTCAGACAGCATGTTTGTCAAGCTCGGGGGCAACACCAAGGCACTCGCTGCGAATGGTTTGCAGCAGGCTTGCAAGTGGAAGCAAGCAGAAATGACCGCATTTCTGAGCAGTGCGATCCCGGCAACCGTGGCTCAGCAGCAGTGGATACCTTATGATGATCCAGGGTTTTATCATTTCGCTTCTGGGAAAAGGCAGGTGAAGCGTGTGATAGTTTACAATACCTACGGTTCCAATATGTATATGCCCACCATGGAGCGTCCCAAGCTGAGCGACTACCCAAGTCGTATCGAGCTGAGGAAGCTTTGGATCACGGATGATAGCTCGCAATACCGTGCTGAATTTGCTTATGACCAGGGTGGGTGCATCGACACGGCGGGTCATTACAATTTTTTCAGGTGGGAAGATGTCTATGAGGATGAAACCGTGGGCGAAGTGATGGCTACAAGCGGGAAACAAATCCTCACCAAAACCATTGACAAGCAACTTTATGTGTTCCGGTACTTTTGGAAACCTGAGTACCTACATCCGACGACAGAGAAACACACCGTCTTTGGCGTCGATCCTGTGAGTTATTTGAGAATGACTTATGACCAATATGACAGCGACCCTGGCCTGCTTGATGTGCAGAGACCACTGATCGAGGTGCAGCCCTGCGAACCCTTTCAAGTCATCGGGACTTTTTCCGCTGGACGCGATCATGCGATTCAACTAGCGGTAGATTCTGTACTCGGCGTGGCCTATGAGGCCAAACTTTTCCCTCCCGAGCTGTTTCCTGGGCGGGCGATCTTCTATCAGCGCGGCGGTTATCCGTTCGCCGATGGCAAAGCTCATGATGTAGGTCTGGATTCCGCTTGGCTGGCCCGCGGGGGTAAGCTCTCTTGGGGTCTCGGCTATTATGGCGCGCATTCGCCGACCTTGGTATCGTCCACGGTAGATGATCCGCGCCTGGAGGTGAGTTTTCCCGCAGAAAAACTGGAATATGGAAAGGCTTACTCCCTGCAATTGATATTCCCGCCCGGCAAGTTCAGCATTCCGCAGAATGGCAGCACGACGGTACACATAAAATTGCAGTTTGACCAAGGCTTGCATTACGAGTTGGAGTTCACGATGCGGGATTGGGTGCCGGACAAGTGAGGCGACGCGCCTAATTTTGAATGCAAAACCTGTGGCTGAGCCCCACCTTTGACCCAATGAGGCCTATTATTTTCAACAGGCTTCAATGGGATTCGAATATTCACATTTTCAAGTCCGAAGGACTTCAACTTGGATAGCCCCCGGTAAAACCGGGGGGGATGCGTTTTTTGAATTGTCAATCCGCCGCAGGCGGATTGAACGTGAATACAATCCAATATTTCACGAATCATGTTGAATACGCCGCGGCGCATTCATCTTTCTATGCGATCGCAGACCGTGGGTTTTACCGCGCCGTGTCCCGCACAAGGTGCGGGAGCTATCCATGTCGAAGCCCTTCGGGCTTTTTCTAAAGCATCCTTATCAATTCAAAATTAGGTCAGGTCAATGGCATAGAGGTAGCCAACTCGATGCGAAAAACATGATCGATCAGGCAAGCTTGATTCTTCGCCATTTGTGGAAAATTTAGGCGTGCGGGGACACTATTGAAGCCACGCGGTAAGCGGATCAAGCATCAAACAGGTGCGATCAGACGGCGGGGAGATCACTGCACCACCCATTGCAAATCCGCATCACAATCATATCTTTGGGTTCACTTCAACCCAACGCTAAATCCAAATGAAAACCACCTTCACCTTTGTCCTCATGACTTTGATGCTTGCTGCCGCTGTTTATGCGCAACAGCCCGATTGTCAGCAATTTCACAATGGGAAGTTCAAGCAAGAGGTCGACGGCGTTTTTATCGGCACCATCACCCGCAAGGGCAATCGGCAGGTCGAAAACTATGGAACGGGAAAGGTGATCCTGGACGTGAAATGGATCAGCGATTGCGAATATCAGTTGAAACCGATCGGCGGGGACAAAGAGTTCAGAAAGAGATTTGAGGGGCTCAAACTTGAGTATGTAAGCGTCAAGATTACCCGCACCGAACCCAATGGCTATTACCTGGACGCCTCCTCACCCGGCGCCAAGAAACATGCTCTCATCGACAGGCATTTCGTGCGTGCGAAGTAGGGGGGGGGGAGCATTGCTGATACTGCCGAGCAGCCCGATTGTCCGCAATCGTTTTTAAAAATATATGCTTATCGGGATCATTACCAGTAAACGATATTCATTGTCATTTC
>JANPHP010000113.1:0-46513 GCA_031424495.1 Bacteroidota bacterium
GCCTTGATGAGCATGCGGCCCCACATGCCGTGAAAGAGCGGCAGCTTTTCCCACAGCGAGACGTATTTGTCGCCTCGGGCGATGGCCTCCAACTGCGCAAAATAGGTGCGGTTGGTGGTGATGAGGTGATCGAGGCATTCGCCGATGCTCCAGGTCTCGGCATCGGGTTTCCAGTTGAGTTGCACAACCGTGAGCTTGCCAAATGCTGCACGCAATTGTGCTGGCAGCTCGGCGGCCTGCTCCAGCAGGGGCGGCAGGTAGGCGTTACGCAGAGGGCTTACTACTTTTTTTTTACCAATCCTTGCGCGCTCGCGATGGCGGCGGGCAAGACGTCGGCATTCATCGAGGCAGCGATCATGTCTTGCAATTCGCCGCCAAGGAAGGCGTCGAGTCTGCAACGGTTCACGCGTGGCTCTTGGCCTTGCGCGAAATACTCTTTTAAGACGGCTTCGCCTCCCTCAAGGTGCAGTTCGAAACTGTGCCAAGGTCCTTTGAGATAAGTCCAAGATGTACGTGCTGCTTCAGCCATGAGATTTCAAGATTGACTTTGTGCGTAAGCATCGACAGCCGCGAGGCGGCGCTGCTTCTCGGCATCGGGCAAAAACGAGCCGATAAACGAGTTGCGTGCCAATGTGTGAATATCGTTTCGCGTGAGCCCAATGGCTTGGGCGGTCTGCGCATAGTTCTCATTTACCCCGCCACCAAAATAGGCCGGGTCATCTGAGTTGACGGTGACCAGTAGGCCACGGTCCATCATCGTTTTGAGGCTGTGGTCCTTGAGGTCCTTGACGACACAAAGTTTGAGGTTGCTCAGCGGGCATACCGTGAGTGCCATCTGCCGCTTTACAAGTTCCGCGACCAAGGCATCGTCATCGAGGCAGCGATTGCCATGATCCAAGCGAGCGATGTTCAATAAATTGAGGGCCTCCCAAATATACGCTGCTGGACCTTCCTCGCCCGCATGCGCGACGAGCAATAAGCCCTCCTGTGCTGCCTTCGCAAACACGCGCTCAAACTTTGACGGCGGATGGCCCATTTCAGAAGAGTCCAAGCCCACGCCGATAATGCGATCACGATAGGCCAATGCTTGCTCCAAAGTCTGGAATGCGCTTGTCTCGTCGAGATGCCTCAGAAAACACATGATGAGCGAGGTCGTGAGTCCCAAACGCTCCTCGGCATCGCGGCACGCGCGCCAGATGCCGTCGATTACGGTGGCAAAGGGCACCCCGCGATCGGTATGGGTCTGCGGATCAAAAAAGATCTCGGCATGCACGACATTTTGGGCGTGCAGCTTTTCCAAATAGGTGTAGGTGAGGTCATAAAAATCCTGCTCATGGAGCAAGACTTGCGCACCCTCATAATAGATGTCCAGAAAGTCTTGTAGGTTGCTGAAGTTGTAGGCTTCACGCACCGCATCCACCGAACCAAACCGAATAGGCACTTGGTTACGCTGCGCAATCGCAAACATGAGTTCGGGCTCGAAAGTGCCCTCGATATGCACGTGCAACTCCGCTTTGGGAATGCCTGCAATAAATGTATCCAAGCTGGAATTTTCTGACATGGGACCGAAACGCTTTATTTCCCCAAGTTAGGGTTTGTGCGGTGACAAATCCAATTTATACTCGCCGGCGATGCACTTTTGAGGCTGCAAAGCACGAATCCCTTTAAAGTTGTCGGCCATCCCGGAGATCACCGAGATGGCCGACACGTTATTTCAACACACGATTCTATTTCGGTTTTCCGTCCAAGGCTTCCTTGCCTGAACGAATGGCGTCTCCTCCGACGGGGGTCACCGTTGCTGGTTGATCCATGTCTTGCACCATATTTTCAGGCTTTTTCAATTCCTCTACCATCGTCTTTTCTGGGGATGCCTGGTCCCCTGAGGTAGGTGGGGTATCGCCAAAGGTGGTTTCAGGAGCGACTGATTTTTCAGCTGCGGGAGCTGCGGTCTCTCCCTTCACAGGATCGGGAACCACTGGTGCGGCAGTCTTTTCGGCCGTCGGTGCTGGTGCTGGCGTTTCTTCTTTCACTGGCGCTGGCGCGTCTGGCGCGGCCATTTTGTCGGCTGCTGGGGCTGGGACAGGCGTCTCCTTCACAGCTGGCTCAGGATCTGTTGACGGGGCAATTGTCTTTTCAGCTGCGGGGGCTGGGACAGGCATCTCTTCTACAACGGGCTGGGGAGCCGTTGAAGGGGCAATTGTCTTTTCAGCTGCGGGGGCTGGGACAGGCGTCTCTTCTACAACGGGCTGGGGAGCCGTTGAAGGGGCAATTGTCTTTTCAGCTGCGGGGGCTGGGACAGGCATCTCTTCCACAACGGGCTGGGGAGCCGTTGAGGGATCCATCGTCTTTTCAGCTGCGGGTTGCGCGGCTTCATTCTTGATCGAGTCCTTGAGTGATGGCTCCATCTTGAGCTTGATTTCTGCCTTGCCAGATTTGGGCGCGGTAGCTTTGATGGCTTCTTTGCCTGTCTTTTCTTCAGCACCAGTCGTTGTCACTTCCAGCGTGGGCAATTCGTTTTGCTTCAATTTGCCGCCAAACTGAATCTCTGTTTGGCGATTTTCTTGGTATTCTTCCTCCGTGCAGTCCACGCCGTCGCGGCATTTGTTTTTGGGAGAGCGTTCGCCTAGCCATACTTGCTCCAACCTGCTCTTGTCGATGCCATGACGCATGAGGTAGGCAAATGCATTTTGGGTGCGGTTTTTGGACAATTGCTCATTGTAAGTATTCGTACCACGTGGGTCTGCATGAGACACCAACCTGATCTTGGCGCTCGGGTTGCGCTTGAGGAAATCGAGCACGCGGTCGAGCTCGCGGTATGCGTCTGCACGCACGTAGGCATCTGCGTAGTCGTAATAAATCCTGTACAGAGCGGTGTCTGGCATCAGGCGCATCAGCATCGCATTCAATGACAGGTCGCCCGGATCCAAGCCTTTGGTGGAAACCTCCATCATCTTGTCCATGTAGCCTTCCTTCTCCACGTGAACTTCATAGTCGGTTTCAGGTGCGAGATGGTAGGAAAAATTGCCGTTTTCGTCAACCTTTACGATCACTTCCTTAGCGACGATGCGCACCGTAGTGCCTTCCAAGTTGGTGATGCTGTCGCCTTCTACCTTGCCATTGAGCGTATAGACAGGTGCGCTATTGTCTTTTTCCAGACGCAACAAAGCCTCTACAGGCACTGATGGATCAAAGCTCACTGTACTTACGATCTCAGTGCTTTCCAAATAGGTGTCTGACGATGCGACCAATTTGTAGTCGGTGTTGCGATCCAATCCGTAGCGAAACTGACCCATGCTGTCGGCACGCACAATGGTGGTAAGGCCTTTCACACCATAGATTTCTATCTTGGCATTGCTGATCGGCAAACCTGTCTGTTTGTCGAGCACCAGACCATCCAACACTTGACGCTGCACAAAGGAGTAGATGTCGTCGTCTCCCTTGCCGCCTTTGCGGTTGGAACTGAAAAAGCCCACACCCGTCTTCTCGTCGATCGCCAAGGCAAAGTCATCCTGCGGACTGTTGACTGGATAGCCAACATTGGTGACTTTTTCAAACTCGGTACCCATGGAGGTAACCCTGAACAGGTCCAATCCGCCGAGACCCGGGTGGCCATTAGAGGAAAAATAGAAAATGCCTGTCGGGCTCATCCAAGGAAACATGTCATTGCCGGGCGTGTTGATGCGGGGACCCATGTTTTCGGGTTTGCCCCACTCCTCGCCTTGCTTGCGTGAAAACCAGATGTCTGTGCCGCCTTCGCCGCCAGTCATGTCGCTCACGAAGTAAAAGGTGTTGCCATCAGGGCTCACGCAAGGGTGACCGACCGAATAATCTTGGCTGTTGAAGGACACTTCAGAAATCTTGTCCCACTTGTTGTGAACCAGCTGCGCTTGGAAAGTCTTCAATTTGACCAAGCCATTTTCTCCCTTTCTGAGCTTGCCTTGGTTGTAGTCGTTGCGGGTAAAATACATCGTGTTTCCATCTGGGCTGAATGCGGATCCACCCTCATGGTACTTGGTATTCGCGAGGCCGGGCAGCATGACCGCCTCACCGAGTTCAGCTTTCCCAAAATATTGGGCTTGGTACAAGTCCAAGAAATTGTCTCCTGTCCAGTTGAAGATGGACTTGGCAGGCGTGCGTGAGCTGGTAAAGACCAGCGTGTTGCGGTACATCGTCGGTCCAAATTCCGATTTTGCGGTGTTGATATTGGTGCTCTTGACGATGTACATGGCCGAGTCTGCCATGAAACTCTTGTAGTCGCGTGCCGACCGCAGCATATTTTGGGCGACCTCGTCCCAGTCACGCTCCTCAAGGTATTTCTCTAGCAACGGTACTGCATCATCCCATTTCTCATTGTTGATGAGCATCTGGGCATAATAAAAGGAGTTTTGGGGATCCTTGTTCCCTGCCTTGATCAGTCGGCTGTACCAATACTCGGCCTCCCGAGAATTGTTGACCAATCGGTAGCTATGGGCCAGCTTTTCCATGCCTTCCTCGCTGGTAGGCGCCTTTTCCAAATGCCGTTGAAAAAGTGGAATCGCCAAGGCATATTCTTTGCGATCAAACTTTTTATTGGCCTTTTTCAGTTGCGCGTGGACAGCCTGGGTTCCGAGAACCAACAGACAAAAAATGGCGGCGCGTATATATTTTTTCATGGCAATGCGGAAAATTCAGATCAAAAGTAGCGTGGAGTCATGAAGTTGGACTTGCCCCAACCGAGGTCGATTCCGATCATGAGTTCATGAGAGCCAGAATTGTAGGTCTTGAGCGGAGACAAGGTCAGGTCGTAGGCATAGCCAGCCCTGAAGCGCCTTGCACTTTGAAATTCGAGCATGAAGACCATCGCATCGGTGGTGCGGTAACCGACACCGACACCGATCACCTTGGCAAAAAACATCGTTGCATTCAGGTCGACCTGCATCGGCGCATTGGGCACATATTTCAAGACAGCAGATGGTCTGAAACTCACTTTGTCGCCGAGGGGCAAGATTGCACCCAGCATTCCAAACATGTGCATCGATTGCTTGGAAGCCAATTGGCTCGCGGTCTGATTATTGGTGCCAAAATACCTGCCTGCGAGCAAGTTGGGCGCCGAAAATCCTGCAAAAAACTTGGGCGTATAGAAATATGCCCCTGCCCCGACACGTGGCAAAATCGCCGAGGCATCGACCGATGGTTTGGATGGATCGGCATCCACAGGATTGATCTGCGAAAAACGCGTCTTGTACTGCATCAGGCCTGCGCTTGCGCCCAAGTTGAGGAAGCCCTTGCCCACAGGAATGCGGTAGGCGTAGGAAAATGCCAAGTTGTTTTGGGAGGTCACACCGATATGGTCGCTCTCAAAATTGAAGCCGATGCCATGGCGCTCATTCGCAAATGGCGTGTGCACATTGAGGTTGGCCGTCGTGGGACTACCGTCAAATCCCAGCCATTGCTTGCGCAAAACCATCGTCGCACTGAGTGCGTCGCGGCTGCCTGCATAAGCGGGATTGTAGGCCAGTTGATTGAACATGTATTGCGAATACTGGGCGTCTTGCTGTGCATGCACCGATGCACCACCGACGAGTACCGCAACCAAAACCTGCATCAGTTGAATATTTTTCAGCTTTTTCATGATTCTGCTTCTTCTAGATTAACGGTACACAAGGATAAAACCTGTCAAGACCGCAGTCCCATTGCCTGGATCCATGGTGTAAAAATAGGTGCCGTCGGGTATGGGATTGCCATCAAAGGTGCCATCCCATTCATTGTGGTATCCATTCGCCTCAAACACTTTGCCACCCCAACGATTGAAAATCATCACCTTGTTATTGGGGAATAGCAGCACGGCCTCGATTTCCAAGAAATCATTGACGCCATCCCCGTTGGGTGAGAAGCCATTGGGAACGACAAGCTCATTGGGAGGCAAGACCGTAAACACGACGCATGCGGTGTCACAAAGCGACAAATAGCCGTTGTCGCAAAGCCGATAGCAAAAACTGTCCACACCCACAAAGGTTGGATTGGGCGTATAGGTCGCCAAGCCACCTGAGAGCAAGGCTGATCCATTGGCAGGTTGCGTGATCAAGGTTGCCGAGAGGCCATCTACAGGATCTGGGTCACTGTCGTTGGCGAGGATATCGCGCGTCCCCGAGGTGTTGAAGAACACGGTCATCGTGTCACGCACTGCGATCGGTGCCCTGTTGTCGGTCAAGACCGTCACATATACATAAGCCGTATCACAAAATGGCCCACCTGCTGGCGGATTGTCGCAGATTACATAACAAAAGGAGTCGACACCCAAAAACAAGGTATCAGGCGTATAGGTCACCATGCCGAGCAAGGTATCGACAACCACAGTGCCATTGTTGGGTCCGCAGCCGATCATCGTCAAACCAAATGTGTGCCCGTTGGGGTCACTGTCATTGGTGAGGATCGGGAAGCTGACGGGATCCAAATAAGTTGTAGAGTCCACGTCGTTGAGGGCGACAGGGGCGATGTTGCTGTTGTAAATCGTCAAGTACACGACGGCAGTGTCACACATCGTCGGCGTGCCTGCATCACACAAGACATAACACAAGGAGTCCAAACCGATATAGGTCGAATCAGGAACGTAGACGATGTCTGTACCGACCACAGTCGCGGTACCCTGGGCGGGTGGGCACAACAAGGTCGTGGTCCAAGCTCCAGCTTCGATATCGGAGTCATTGGCCTGAACGAGGACCGTAACGGAGGTCGTATCGTTGGGCATCGAAGCCGTATCGTTTACTGCGGTTGGCTTGTCATTGATGTCGATCACGAGAATGATCAACATCGCCGTGTCACAAGCGGGCGGAAGGTCGTTGTCGCAAACACGGTAAAAGATCGTGTCCAATCCCGAGAAATTGGGATTGGGTGTGTACAGGATCGTACCACTGTTTTGGCTCGCACTGCCATTGGACGGCCCACCAATAATGGTCGCCGCGAGTGGACTGCCCTCGACGTCGGAATCATTTGTGAGCACGTTGATCGAAACAGGGATATCCTCAATCGTCGAGACCGAATCATCGACACCGATGGGAGGATCGTTTACGGGCAAGATATTCCAGATAAATACCACGGTATCGCAGAGTGATACGTTGCCATCGTCACAGACAATGATTGAAAACGTATTGGAGCCGCTCACGTTGGCATTGGGGGTGAGCGTAAAGCAGCTATCTCCATCGCCGAGTCCCGTCAATGTGCCGAGTGTGAGCGTGCCGATGAGACCCGTTGCGTCATGTGCATCAAACTGCGGGTCGGTTGCCGAGACACAATAGGTCGCGACTTGATCTTCCAAAGTATTGAAAACTATCGTCGTCGTGGGCAGGCCAGAGGTATCGATCACCGGTGGCGTGTTGCCGCAATTCACGATGTTGTAGTTACCGAAGTTGTTGGAAAAGGTGCATTCTTGGTGACCAAATGCCGGACCTGAAATCGGAGTCGGGTTGGAGCCGTTGTCGTTGATTTGATAATACAGGTTGAAGGAGCCGCCTTGATCGCCCACGTAGATCATGGGAAGTGTGAGTGATGTGCCGGCTGGCACAGCCGTTGCCATCGAGTAGCTTTGCAAGAAGGTAGAGCCGATGTTGTAGGGATTGCCATTGTAAAAGGCAATGAGGGTTCCAATCGGAATCGGCGCAGATCCCGAATTGTTGACCGTCAATCGCACGCCAACTGAGTCGCGAATACCGTTTTGGCAGGAACCCAAATCGACATCGACGGTCGGGTTCAAAATCGTGATGGCATCGTTGGCAGCAGGATTTACCAAAGCGCCATTGTCGGCGAGTTTGGAGGTCTGCTTCATGAATGCATTAAAAGGATAGTTGACCGGTGAACCGATCGGGAAGCCAAGTTGCTGGAGCTGCTGTTGACGGGGGATGCGCAGATTGTCTTTGATGTTCAGAACATAGTAGCTGCGTTGGTTGAAGACCGTGCGCGTGCCGATCCAAGGCACCGTCGTCGGCTGATAGGCGCGCATCGTAGTACCGCATTGGCACACGATATTGGCTTGGCCGTTGTTGTCCACGTCGACGACGACGGGCGTCTCTGTGCGGGTGACCGAGCCACAGCTTGTCGCTGTGCGCAAGGCGCCTGTCGCCGCATTGCGCACAAAAAGCTGTACCTCGTCGCGGTACACGATTTCAGTGTTGTTGTCGCCTTCAAAGTCAAACAGGGTGGTTCCGACCCGGCCCGTGACCGAAGTCATCGGTACGGACCACAATTCTGAAAAGGTATTAGGGCCTGAATTGTATTGCAGCGCAAGCAAGACGTTGCGCCCTGCTACCACAACATTTATGCTGCCATTGCGATCGATGTCATCGATCGTGGCCAGACCACCCACGGCTGTGACGTTTGCACCTGCCGCAGTGGCCAAATCTATCTGAAATGTATTGCCGATCTGCGCCGAGGTCTGCAAATCCCAAGCATAGACGATGCCGCGGCCAGAGATATTTTGCCCGACAACAACTGCATCGATGTCGCCATCGCGGTCGATATCGGCGAGGCTCGTCATGCCGTCTGGCAGGCCAGTGATGCTGCTGCGTTGCGTGATGGTGCCTGCACCGAGGTTGACTGAATACACGGTATTGCCGCAGACCAGCTCCAAGCCGGCACAATCAGGACAAAAGCTTGTGGGCAATACATCTGCAGCGATTGGAAGTGGCTCGTTGATCGATCCGCCATTTGCGCCCTTAGGACCCGACACGCCGCCGCTAGCGACCAGGTTGCCGTTGGCTCCGTTGAAGATTTGGTTTCCAAGATAGATTTCAGGGTTGCCGTCGGCTTCAAAGTCGGCGATGAGTGGTGTCCATGCGTCGTCGGCAGCGACATAACCCACGGCCGTGGAAGAGGTCCATTTCAAACCGCCGGTATGCTCATAGCAGAGCAATTGCCTGCTACCAGCAATCACCATCAAGATTTCACCAAAACCATCGTTGTCGATGTCGGCGATGGCATAAGCACTTGCGCCAACACCAGCCGCAGGGCTGGCAATCGTGCGCTCAAGTGCTGCTGTACTGCCACTGTAGATATAGGTTCCGTTGGAAACCGATGGCACACCTGTGATGATCTCTGGTATGCCATCGAGGTCGATATCGCCGACCATGGGCGTGCGACGTGCAAGCAGGGGTGTCGCGATGCTATCGACCGACCACAAAATGGACATCGCAAATGGTGGTGCTGCCGGTGGAGAGGTTTGGCAGCCCGGCACTGGACCTCCAAAAAATTGGCTGGCACAAAAGAAGTTGCCCGAACAATCCGTATCGAAACAATCCACGTAGCCGTCGCCGTCATCGTCAAGACCGTTGTTGCAAATCTCCTGAGCATAACCGCCGATCGACAATCCGCCGACGAGCAGCATCAAAAGCAACACCCGCTTGAGGTGGATGAGACCTCCTTTTGCGATTGCCATATTGGGTTCCGGCCTCGAACTCAAACAAGCAGCGCGTTCGTTGAAATCCTGCATAAGATGACGATTAAACATTTCTAATTTAAGGCTGGCTTTAGCACGCATAAATATAGAGGGCTAATAAAAAACATGTGCAAATCGACCTAGTGATAGCACAATTCATTGCTTTTATAAAAAGCTATGCACATGTGGTTTCTCCAGTTGAAAAGCCCAAATTCAGCGCAAAAATCACGCTTCATCCCCCTTTTTACTATCGGGGTTGAATATACTAATTAATAATTATCCACAGGGTATTCAACAATGAAAATTTTACACAGTTCCCCTTTTTGAGGCACTTTGAGCTGCACTCAGCCTAAAAGGTGATGCTAAAGTCGGCGCGCAAGCCAAAGTTGTTGAATCGTCCCCAATTGTTTTTGGTGATCGTGGGGTCTGTCTTGTAGCGCAAGTCGTGGTAGTTCAGTCGCCAAATTGCATCGACCCGCAATACTTTAAAGATGTTGTACAATCCGGCTCCCGCCTCCAGATAGGGCACTTTGGAGGGTGCCTTGATTTGCTGCAAAAAACTTGTGCCATCACCACGGTTCACGATCGTCTCGTTGAGCGCAAGGTTGGCTTGCGTCAGCGAACCGTAGGCGACACGGGCTGTGAGCACCTCTTTCCATTTGAGCTTGCGCAACAGAGGTAATTGATTCCACAACAAGCCCTCAAAGTGCTGCTCTCCTGCAAATGTGAGGTACCTGTCAGCCACAAATTCATAATAGTTCATCAGGTTGAAACCGTAGCGGTCATAGCCCCAAGACATATTTCCCCTGAATACATGCAGTGCAGGGAAAGGCATGGTCCCAAAAACGTTGCCTGCTTTGAGGTCGTAACGAAACCATCCATAACGTCCGAGACGCACAAAATTGTCCATCTGAATCTCGGCAGCATTGTAGCTGTATTCACCTCCCAAGAAATTTTGAAATCCGTGGCGAAGCTTGACGTGAAAGATCGGATACTTGGTCCCCAAGTAAGTGCGGTCTCCGCGCGAATCGGTGATGTATTTTTCCTTGAAGGAGATCCGGAAATCGGCGCCCGCCTCGGTAATGGCATACTCGCTTGCGATGCTGCCATCGGGCAGATGGTAGCCAAAGGCAAAGGACTTGGCGGGCTCAAAGGCCTTTGTGCGGAAATAGAAGTCGCCCGTGAGTCCCTTTTTGATGTCGGTGTACAGATCGAAGCGGTTTTCTGTATAATAATTGAGTTGCGTGAGTGGCACACGGCGCAGACTGCTTTGCAAAAGACTCGTGCCGTTGTTGAGAAAGTTTTCGAAGCCGACCTGCTCGACCTCGTGCGTGCGCCTGATGCCAAGCTCGAGCTTGGGCTTGCGCGAGATTCGATACTTGGCCTCTACTTGGTATTTGAGCCGCTGATCACCGAAGCCGTAGGCGAGGTGGCCCCCAAAGTAGAGACGATTGCTGAATTCTGGACGCGTGTAGAAGCCGCAGCGGGTGCGCCATCCCTCTGCCTGATTGAATCCCAAGAGGTAAAAGTAGGGGCCGACCTCCCACTTGGGGCGCTTGTAGGTGCCCCAACCAATGAGCCTCGCGGCCTCGATGTAAAAATCAAGCACTCCACGCGACTTGAGCGAATCTACCAAAGCATAACCCAGTTGCTCGCTCTTGTCGAGCGGCGAGCGACGCATCTCTGCCCAGTAGGTCGAATCTTTGTCTTCCGCATTCTCCATCACCTCCATCAGCTCCTGCTTGTAAAACTTGGGTTCGCGCGGCTTGTTGATCACGTAATTATAGAGATGTGAACTGCTGCGGCCGATCACACCTACCCCTGTGCCGCCCTTGCGCTTCATCACGCTGTTTTGGAAATCCACCTCGACGTCCAGCAGTTGCGGCACCCAAAAAGTATCCACCTTGGTATACTCCTGCCGAATGCGGATGTCTTCTACAAAGTTGATATTGGGATTGTCATTGAGCATCAAGTCGAGCCGATTGATGGCCCAGTCTTTGTTGTCGATGTACACCGTCCCCTTAAAAACAGGATCAAAAGGCCGTTTGGGAATGATTTGAATCCCAAAAAGTGTGTCCTGACCATAACTCTCGATCCCGATGAGCTGATAATCATAGTCTACAAAAGCGCCGTCGGCGATCGGGCTCAAAAACGTGCGGTCGACGACGACGACATTGTTGTCATAGATGTCGAGCTGCAAAAACATCGAGCTGAGCAGGTTGTACTCCGAGCCTTTGACTCCCGACGTCTGCACGGCCAGGATCTCTTCCTTTTTTTGATCGGGTCTCTGGTAATAAAACCGGCTCACGCTTTCAGAGACAAACCCAGCGATTTTGTATTTGCTGCTGTCGCTGTGGGTAGAGTCTCCCAAAATATCCTGTACCTGCTTGCCGATGCCACGCACGAGTTTGGAGCTCAGGAAATGGTCAGTGACATTGTCCATCGTGAGCACGAGCTTGTTGTAAGACTCATACTCATAGGCTTCAATTTTATCAAACCGATTGCGGCGACGGTTGGCGATCGCATTGCGGATGACGCGGTGCGCAGGGTTGACCGCGCGCGATGTGATCACGATGTCGTCGAGCGACATACTCGACGGCTGCAAATAAATGATGTGGTTGGTGAGCGGCCCACCGATCACTATGCTATCCTCATACGCCTTGTAGCCTGATGCTCTTACCAGTATTCGGTATTTGCCGGGGGGAATGACAAAGAGAAATTCACCATCAAGATTGGTGTTCACACCATAGTTCGTTCCTGCAAGCATGACGGCCACGAGGGGCAACGTCTCCTCCGTGACCGAGTCCCGCAGGCTGCCGCTGAACTGGACCTTTTGGGACCAAACGTCCATTCCAATCAGGCATAGCAATGCCGACAGAATAAACGGTAGGACCCATTCTCGACGCACGATGATCTTATTATTTTCAGTAGCAGGCAAAATCAGGGAAAAGATAGTGATCATTAATGGAAAATGGAAAATGAATCTGGGCGGATGCATCAACATACAAGGTAATCGCTTACAAAGGACCTTGCAGCAAGTCCGGATTTCACCAACGGGCTTGCGCAAGCTCATCACAATTTCTCAGGCGATCTCCCGATTTTGAATTGCCAATAATCAACCGCGAAGCCCTATCTTTGGTCAAAAATTACCGCATCTTATGGCTGATCGTCAGATCATATTTTCAATGTCGAGGGTGAGCAAGGTCTACCCTCCCAATAAGCAGGTGATCCGGGACATCTCCTTGGGCTTCTACCTCGGCGCCAAAATCGGCGTGATAGGGATGAACGGCCAAGGGAAATCGACCCTGTTGCGCATCATTGCTGGCAAAGACACCGATTTTCAAGGTGACCTCGCCTTCTCACCCGGCTACTCAGTGGGCATGCTCGAGCAGCATCCGGACCTCGACCCCGACAAGACTGCGATCGAAATCGTGCGCGAAGGCGCAGCCGAGATCGCTGCCCTGCTCCAGGAGTACGAAGACATCAACATGAAATTCATGGAGGAGATGAGTCCCGAGGCAATGGACAAACTCATCAACCGCCAAGCTTCACTCCAAGACAAAATCGAGGCTGCAGACGCTTGGAACCTCGATAGCCATCTCGAAGTTGCCATGGATGCCCTGCGCTGCCCTCCCTCCGACCAAAAGGTCGGCACGCTCTCTGGTGGTGAAAAGCGCCGCATCGCGCTCTGCCGCCTGCTCATCCAAAAGCCCGATGTGCTCCTGCTCGACGAACCTACCAACCACCTCGACGCCGAGTCGGTGCAGTGGCTCGAGCAGCACTTGCAAAACTATGCCGGCACCGTCATCGCCATTACCCACGACCGTTACTTCCTCGACAATGTCGCGGAGTGGATCCTAGAGCTCGACCGCGGCCACGGCATTCCATGGCGCGGCAACTACACCTCTTGGCTAGAGCAAAAACAAAAGAAGCTCGACCAAGAGCAAAAGCAGGAGAGCAAGCGCAGCAAGACGCTCGAGCGAGAGCTCGAGTGGATCAAAATGGCCCCCAAGGCGCGCCACGCCAAAGGCAAGGCGCGCATCACCGCTTACGAGAAAATGGTCTCCGAAGAGGGCAATCAGCGCGAACAGGACCTGGAAATCTACATTCCGCCAGGGCCCCGCTTGGGCGACAAGGTCATCGAGGCCCACGGCGTTGCCAAGGCATTTGGCGACAAGCTGCTCTATGAAAACATGGAGTTCATCATCCCCAAAGGCGCCATCGTCGGCATCATCGGCCCCAACGGCGCGGGTAAAACCACGCTGTTCCGGATGATTACCGGCAAGGAAACACCCGACAACGGCACATTTGAAGTCGGCGAAACGGTGAAACTCGCCTACGTGGACCAAGAGCACGACGACCTCGACATGGAGGCCAGCGTCTACGACGCCATCACCGGCGGCAACGATATTATCATCCTCGGCAACAAGGAGATGAATGGCCGTGCCTACGTGAGCCGCTTCAACTTTGCCGGCACCGACCAAAGCAAAAAAGTGAAGCAGCTCTCAGGTGGTGAGCGCAACCGCCTCCACCTCGCCCGCATCTTGCGCTCAGGTGCCAACGTGCTCCTGCTCGATGAGCCTACCAACGACCTCGACGTGAACACGTTGCGGGCGCTAGAGGAGGCCATCGACAACTTTGCAGGCTGCGCCGTGATCATCTCTCACGACCGGTGGTTTCTCGACCGCGTGTGTACCCACATACTTGCATTCGAGGGTGACTCGCGGATCTTCTTTTATGAGGGTTCGTTCAGCGAATATGAGGAAGACCGCAAGAAACGCCTCGGCGACGTGGGCCCGACCCGCATTCGTTACAAAAAATTGTCGCGCTGATCAGCTGCGCGGCTTAGTTACCGACGGTCTCATCTCGCAAGGGTTGAGACCGTCGGTTTTTTTGATGGGGAATGCGTGGCCTGAAGATCGCAAGGCAATTGGGGTAGCCTCCCATAGATTTTCCTATCTTTGGCTTCTATCACCTTTTTCAAGATGAGACAACAGTTATCGAATGCACGACTTGGTCTGAAAGCGGTCACCCTGGGCATCGTCGCCTTGGCAATCGGCTTGGCCGCATGTGAAAAGGACAAAGTCGGCAAGAATCCCAACGGAAGCACATCCATGGACGAAATGAAACAATTGGTCACAGACCCCCACAGCTTTGCCAGGCCCTCAGAGGCCCAGGCAACCCACCTCAATCTGAATGTGGAGGTCGATTTTGAAGCCCAGCGCATCCGTGGCACGGCCACTTACACGGTCGACAACCGCAGCGGAGGCAACCACATCATCTTTGATACCAAAAACTTGGACATCATCGCTGTCTCCAGCCCAGAAGACAGCGCAGTTGCCTTCCAACTCGGCGAAAAAGACCCCATCCTCGGGCAGCCCTTGGAGATCATGCTCAAACCTGGCACCCAGACGGTGACCATCCAATATGCCACCACCGCCGGTGCCTCTGCCTTGCAATGGCTCACGCCACAGCAAACCGCCGGCAAGCAGCACCCCTTCCTTTTCACCCAAAGCCAGGCCATCCTAGCTCGCACATGGATCCCTTGCCAAGATGGGCCCGGCATCCGATTTACCTACTCCGCTACCGTGAAAGTCCCCAGCGATCTCATGGCGGTCATGAGCGCCACCAACCCGACCGAACGCAATGCCGAGGGCGTCTACCACTTTGAAATGAAGCAGGCGATTCCCGCCTACCTCATGGCCCTGGCCGTAGGCGACATCCGCTTCAAGTCGGTCGGGGCACGCACCGGCGTCTATGCCGAACCTGCGCAGCTCGACGAGGCCGTCTATGAATTTGCCGACATGGAAAAAATGTTGGTGGCCGCCGAGGAATTGTATGGCGCATACCGCTGGGAACGCTACGATCTCATCGTGTTGCCGCCGAGCTTTCCTTTTGGGGGAATGGAAAATCCAAGGCTCACCTTCGCCACGCCGACCATCCTCGCCGGCGACCGCTCACTCACGTCGCTCGTGGCCCACGAGCTCGCGCACAGCTGGTCTGGCAACCTCGTGACCAATGCGACCTGGAATGATTTCTGGCTCAATGAAGGCTTCACGGTCTATTTTGAAAACCGCATCATGGAGAAGCTCTACGGCAAAGACTATGCCGACATGCTCATGGTGCTTGGCTACGAGGACTTGCTGGAAACCATCAATGACCTCGGCCCTGGCAGCGACGACACCAAGCTCAAGCTCGCCCTCGACGGCCGCGACCCAGATGACGGCATGACCGACATCGCTTATGAAAAAGGCTTTGCGCTGCTGCGCACGATCGAGATGGCCGTGGGCCGTGAGCGTTGGGATGCCTTTCTCAAAGCCTATTTCAATGACAATGCATTCGGCACGATGACCACCGAGGGTTTCATCACCAAGCTCAATGCCGACCTGATTCAAGGCGACTCAGCCGCCACCAAGGCGATCCAGCTCGACAAGTGGATTTATCAAGCAGGTATCCCCGAGGGCTACCCTGCACCTAGCAGCGCAAGGTTCGATGCTGTGGACGCCGAGCTGGCCAAATGGACCGGCGGCGCAACACCAGCGAGTCTCACGACCAAAGACTGGAGCACCCATGAATGGCTGCGCTTCATCAGAGGCCTGCCCAAAGACATCTCCCTGTCCAAAATGGCCGACATCGACAAGGCCTTTGGCTTCACGAAGTCTGGCAACTCCGAGATCCTCGGCGCTTGGTTTGAGCCCGTCATCCGCCAAAAATATACTGCTGGCTACGACTCCTTGGAGAAATTCTTGATGCATGTCGGGCGCCGCAAATTTGTGAAGCCGCTCTTCAAGCTCATGGCCGAGACGCCCGAAGGCAAGGAAATGGCCACGAAGATCTACGCCAAGGCGCGCCCCAATTATCATTCGGTCACGCAAGGCACGATCGATGAGATTTTGAAGTGAGCTTTGATCGGGATCGCATGCCCCTCCAACATAAAACCATCCTCATCCTCGGCGCCAACTCAGACGTGGCCAAGGAAATGCTGAAGCTGTACGTCGATCGGGGCGACCGCGTGATCGCCGCATCGCGCAGCTTGGATCAGTTGCATGATTTTGTGCGGATGCATGGGCTGCCTGTGGAGCGCGTCGACATTCGTCATTTTGATGCAGCGGCTTTTGAGACCCATGCGGATTTTTGGAAAGGATTGCCGGTCAAGCCACAGATTGTGGTGTATGCGGCGGGATTTTTGAAACAGAATGACGAGGCGCTCCTGGACTGGGAAGGCAGTTTTCAGATGATGAAGGTGCACTATTCTGGGGCAGTCTCGATCTTGAACATTATCGTGAGCGATCCCAGCCATCAGGGCTTGGAGCAGATCATCGGGCTATCGTCGCTCTCTGGCGTGCGCGGCCGCAAGAGCAATTTCATTTACGGCAGTACCAAGGCAGCCTTCACGACCTACCTCGCGGGCCTGCGCCAGCACCTGAGCGCACGCAAGGTGCGTGTGAACGTGATCGTAGCGGGCTACATCCGCAGCAAGATGACAGCCGGCCTCGACCTCACCGAGTCACTCATGCTGGAGCCGAGCTTCATTGCAAATGCCTCCGTGAACGTCGGCAAACGCTTCGTGACCGTGCCCGGTTGGAAATGGAAGATCATTTACCAAATCCTCAAGCGTCTGCCAGAGGGATTGGTCGCGAAATTGCCTTGATCGGCCGTGGGGATAAGCTCAAGCAGATTTAGGCAATGGCGGGGATCGCAGCCGAATCTGGCTTTTTGCGCAGCATCAAAAATGCTGCAATCAGCAACCAAAGGATAATGGAGTAGAAACAAGCCCATTCCAAGATGGGCTGCACCCAGACATCGGGCCGCACGAAGTGCTTGGGGTCCTTGACCCATTCGCGCAGCAGGTCGCTGGGCGAAATCACAAAAGCCGCAAAGGCAAGGGCCGTCACGAGTCCGAGCGAGATCGTCCACTTGGGCAAAACCGACGTTTTTGTGAAAATCGTGATGGCGGTGTTCAAGAACACCAACACCAAGGCGCTGTGAAAAAAGATCATTGCCACGAGGAGATGTGGCCGCAGGTTGTCTACGGGAAATGCGCCCACCAAAAAACAAGCGATGCTTGTGCTCAGTCCCAAAATCCCGATCACCATTCGCTGCCACCCCTGAAACTGTCGCGTGAAACCGATGCTGAACACCAGCAGCAGGCTGCTGCTGAGCATCAAACCCACATTGAACAGCGCGGCCCATTCAGAAAATCGTCGGTCGCCCAGCTCAGAGATGTAGTGGTTGATGGGTGAATAGGTCTCGTCATACATGCCAATGTAAGGGACCGAAGCCGCCCAGACACAGACGAGCATCAGGCAGCAGCCCACGATGCCGCAGATCGCGCTGATTTTGTGAAAGGAAATTTTTGGTGGCATGGTGTAAAGATAGTGGTTCTCGGCGAGCGAATTATCCGGCAACAAACAATGGCTCCATCGAAATCTCCTGCTGCACCAAGCCGAGACTATGTGCATTGTGATGCAGGCCAAAGGCAGTGATGAGCGTGAGTGCAATCTGCTTACGCGTACCGCTCACCTCCCTGAAGGTGGTCATCCGCTGCCGCAGATTCATCGCCTCATCCTTGCCGAGCGAATAGGGCCCGTCGTAAAATTTGATCTCGCAAAAATTGATCACGTGGTCTTTGCGGTCGATCAGCAGATCGACCTGCAAGCCTGCACGGTCCTCATTCCCCGCAAAATAGAAACTCGACGACTCCGAGTAAATGCCTTGGATGCCCAAGGCGATCTTGATCTGCATGATGTGCTTGAGACAAATGTTTTCAAATGCATATCCCGACCAACTTTTCCAAGCGTGCGAGTCGCACAATTTGAGCCAAGTTCCTTGGCCGCCGGCCTTTTTGCCCTCGATGAATTCCAGGTAGAACAGGCTGTACTCATCGGTCAGTCGATAAAGCTTTTCCTTCTTTTGCTTGCCAAATGGTACATAGCTGGTGATGAAACCCGAGGTTTCCAATTCTTCCAGCAAGCGCGTGATGCTGCCGCCATCGGTCATCTTGGTCGCCTCGACCACCTGTTTGCGCGTGAGGCCCTTACGCTTGTTGCCCAGCGCGCGCACGATCTTCACATGGTTTTCGGGGCGGTCAAACAGGGATGCATAGAGCTTGGTAAATTCATCCACCAAAATGCCTTGCGGCTCAAAGCAAAGTCGATCGATGGATTGGGCGGCACTTTGGCCGGGAACGACTCCTTTGAGGTATTGAGGAATACCTCCAGTGATCATGTAAACTTGTAAAATTTGGTAACGTTCTAGCAATACCTGTCTGCTATGCAGATAGCTCTCGGTTTCCTCGAGGGTGAATGGCTTGAGATGGATGTGTCGCGTGATGCGATTGTGCAGGCCGCCTTTGTTGTGAATCAATTTGCGGGTCATCCATGATGCCGCTGACCCGCACAGGATCACCACAATGTTTTTCTTCACAGCCCAGCTATTCCAAAAAAACTCAAGTGCACGCATAAAGCCAGAACGCGGCGCTGCCAACCAGGGCAGCTCATCAATAAATACAACCAACTTGCGATCGACCTTGATGGCTTCCAAGACTACTGTTAGCTGAAGAAAAGCCTCCAACCAATTTTGGGGACGATCTCTTGAGGTGCCATCAACACTGATTGTATCGAGGTGATAGGTAAAATTTTGCATCTGCTCACTGAGCGTGCCATTGTGTATCCCTGTGATTTCAAAGTCAATCTTTCCGGCGAAAAAAGAACGAATAAGAAAGGTCTTTCCCACCCTGCGGCGGCCTATGACTGCGATCATTTCAGCCTCCGTCGATTGAAGTGCTGTCTCAAAAATGCGCCTTTCTGGCACCCGACCTACAAATTCTTGCATACTCAACTCAGTATAATTGGCGGAATCGTTCCAAAAATAAGGAGATTCCGCCAATTATAAATATCATAATTGGCGGAATGTAGGGTGCGAGGATAAGATTCCGCCAAATAGAAATATCATAATTGGCGTAATGTGGGGTGCAGGGATAAGATTCCGCCAAATATAAAGATCATAATTGGCGGAATACAGGGACGAATGCGGGGATTCCGCCAAATAGAAATATCATATTTGGCGCAATGTGGGGTTCAGGGATAAGATTCCGCCAAATATAAATATCATAATTGGCGCAATGTGGGGTTCAGGGATAAGATTCCGCCAAATAGAAATATCATAATTGGCGGAATGTGAGGTACGGGGATAAGATTCCGCCAATTATAAATATCATAATTGGCGGAATGTGGGGTTCGGGGATAGGATTCCGCCAAATATAATTCCTGACGCTTGGCCAACTTGTCGCTGACGCCCTATGATTAAGGCTAGCGATCCTTCGGTTTCAGCAATTCCACCACATCGGCATGCAAGATGCGCTCCTGCTCCAAGCGCAGGTTTTCGCGCTTCAAGAGGTCGTAGACTTCTTGCTCGGTTGCCGTGAGGCCGACAGGGTCGCTGTTGCCATCGGCGACACCTGCTACTGCGTAGCTGCGGTACTTTTCCAGCGTCACGCGGTCCATGCACATGGACCGCACTTGCGGGTAGCGCTTGCGCAACTGCGCGAGAAACCGCATGCCCTGGATGTCGAGATCACCCCAATAGGTGATCTGGGCTTCTGTAAGCCATGGAGCAGCAAGCGCGTTCACGGCATTGCCTTCCCCAAAAATGCAGATTCCATTTGGCAGCGGCGGGATCGTGAGAAAAGGCATCAGGTTTTCGCAGACGATCACTTGCGGTTGTACGAGCGGCAAGCGCGCAAAGTCCTCCAGCGGAATGCTCACGTCGCTCGACGGCAAATGCAGCGCTGCGCGCAAGACAGGATCCAGCACCCGAAACCGAAAGGTGATCGGCGGCTTGCGCAATCCAAAGCGGTCTTCAAAACTGCTCGCATCCGCCATGAGATGCTCCGCCGCCAACAATTCGTCGAGCAATTCCCGCAAAATGCCGCGATTGCCCTCAATGAATTTGCTATGTACCTGCACCGGCAACTCTCGGATGTAATGCCCTGGCCGTGGATTTTCCATGAGAAAATTGCACACCGCCACCAACTCCGGCCATGTGCCTGCGTGGTCGACGACTACCTGTGGCCGCTGCTGCATCCAGATCTCCAGTTGCGGCAAGGCCCCGCGCAAGAAACCGACATCCGCCACAAACTGCTCAAACTCCTTCGCCTTGTGGATGAACCGCAGGAAGTCTGCCTGCGTGTCGATCGTGATGGCCTCGGGCAAGGTCTGCTTGCCATGTTGCCGCGTCATGATGGCCGCGCCAAAATGGACGGTGTAGCCAAAACCCTTTTCAGCGCTGGAGCCGGCCACCAGAGTCTTGATCCAAGGGCTGAGTTGCTCCCAAGGCGTGGATCCACTCGCCAAACGACCCGGAATGCGCAGCGGAAAAAACGGCTCGTTTCCCAGCCAAGCCTTGAGAAAGGCCGTGTATTTCTTCTCCGCTTTGTCCCGAATCTCGGCTGGGGTGATCATTGGGCGGCTTGGATTTCCTTGAATTCGCGCTTGCGGGCCTGGTACTGCTCCATGCTCAGGTCATAGACGCGCGAGAATTTCTTGTTTTTGTTCTCGACGTAATGGCAGGCGTGGATGTAGGGCTCGGCGATGTGGATCTTATCGAGCGGCGTGACGACCAGCAATTGCAGGTGCAGTTGCTTGCAGAGCTCCATAAGGTATTTGGACTTCTCGGGATCCAGCTTGCTGAAAGCCTCGTCCACGACGATGAAGCGAAACGATTTCTCTTGATGCCCGCCGCGATCGATGCCAAACTGGTAAGCAAGCGCCGCGCCGAGGATGGTATAAGTGATCTGAGCCTTCTCGCCGCCGCTCAGGTGGCCCGTGCTTTCATAGACATTGCGCACATCATGCGTCTCCGCAAAATGCTCGGTCGCGTGAAACATGAGCCAATTGCGCACGTCGAGCACGCGCTTGCGGTAATTTTCATCGTCGCGTAGGCTCTCGATGATCGACTTGATGATCGTGAAACTCTTCTCGAGCAGCGTGATGTCTTTGCTGCGCTCATATTCGCCCGTGTCAAACTTCCAGTCAGACTTGAGTTTTTGGCGGAAGTCGCGGATGTCTTCCCGAATTTGCGGTCGGTGGACGAGCTGGATATAGGTCTTGGGATTGGGATGAAAATCGATCTGCCGCAATGAGCCGTTCAGGTCGCGGATATTTTCCTCGATCAGGTCGAGGCGATTGTTGAGCGCTGTCTGGAAATTGGCCATGTCGCCGACCATTTTCTCGTCAAGGTATTCGCGGAAACGTTTTTCAAACTCGAGCAGCTTCTCGTTTTTGATGCGGTTGTGGATCGCGAGGTAGTCGCCCACATATTCGATATCGCTTCCGAGTTCGCGGGTCTCGCTCGTCCAGTCACGAAACTGGTCGCGCACCTCGTCGGGAGGATTGCGAAATATGGTCATGGCGCGGTTGAGTTGCTGCCGCGCCTTGCTCAGATTTTCCCTCGCGCTTACAATCTTTTCGGCGATTTTGTTCATTTCGGTGGCGCGCTGCCGCTCCAGCGTTTCCAACTTCAAGCTGGCTTTGATGCCGGGGATCAAGGCTTGGATATAGGAAAATGCCTGCTTGAGGTCGAGGTGAGCGTAGGCATCGAGCACGGTCTGCGCCTCGCTGACCTGCGCGCGGTAGCCCGTGAGCTGGTCGGCCTGCCGGGTTTCGCGCACCACCTCATCCACCTTCATCCTCTCCAAATCCTTCAAGGCCAAGCGCACCGCCTTGAGTTGCTCCTCCAAAGTCTTGAGCTGATCGCTGCTTTTTTGCAGGACTTCGAGGCTTTGCTGGTCTTTTTGCAATGCCGCAGATACCGATAACCAGTCGATGGCCTCGTAGGAGGCCATGTTGAGGAGGTCGCGCAGTTGGTCGCGGCGCCGTTCCTCGGCCTTGATGCGGGCATTGAGGCCTTTGATCTGGGATTCTTTTTCCTTGATCTGCGCCTCCAGATCCTTCATGCGGCCCTTGAGCAATTTGATCTTGTCTTTGTTGTCCCAACCGAGGACGTAGTGCTCGGCTCCCCAGCGACCTTGGCGGTCGTCTTTTTCGTGTTTTTCTTTTTCCTTGCTCAAGCCCTCGGGCGTCAGCGCCTTGTTGAGCCGCCTGAATTCTTCCAGGTCTGCGGTGCAGATGTGGTCAAAGCGATTGGAGAGCTGCTTTTCCAACCAATGGTAGTAGGGATTGTGGGGTTTGATTTCCAGCTTTTCATACAGTGCCTTGGGTTCGGGCGAATGTAGGATGGCGGCCTCTTCACGTGGATCGACCTTGAGGTAGATTACGCGGCCATCGAGCCTTGTGGCATTTACATAGCGGTTCACCGCTGTGTAAAACTTGTCGGGCACGAGCAGCCGCAAGGCAAAATTGTGCAGCAATTGTTCGGCGGCCGATTCCCAGACGGGGGCTTCCTTTTCCCTCACCTTGAGCAATTCGCCGATGAAGGGGATGTCTTCCTCGGTAGCGCCCACGGCCTCCAAGATGCCCTGCCGCAGGTCGATGTTGCGCTTGGGAATGCGGGTCTTGCGCTGCAGGAGGGATTGCAGCTCCTCGTCAAGGTCTTTGTAGCGGTCGTCGAGGCCGCGCTTGAGGATCTCGGCATTGATCTTCTCCTCGCCCAGGCTTTCTAAAGTAACTTTAGAAACCCCGAGGGCTTCCTCGGCGCGTTTGCGATTCTCCAAAAAGGTGGCCTCTTCTGGGTTGCTTTCGAGTTGCAGGGCGGTGGCCAAGCGGTTGTAAGCGGCTTGCTGCCTTTTGCGGGATTCTATCTGGGCGCTTTTTTCGCGGATGGCCTTTTCGAGGTCTTTGATTTGGCGGCCGATTTCATTGCCCTCAATGGCTGCGCGCAAGCCACTCTCCTCGCTGCGTTTGCTTTCCAAGCTTTCTGTGAGGCGCGCCAGCTTTTCTTGGATCATCGCAAGCTCGCTCTCCCCGTCGCGAATCGCGACTTGCAGCAGGTCGAGGTGCTGGGTCGCAAACCAAGCAGGCAGCATTTGCTTTTGCATGTCGAGGGATTCGCAAGCCTTGTCAAGTTGCTGGCACTCGGCATTGCGCTCGGCGACGGGCTGCAGCAATTCGAGTTGCTTGCGCGCCTTTTCAAAGGCGCGGTAGGAACTCAGCAACAAATCAAAGCTCTCTTGCAGCTTTCTGAAATCGCTCTCTGGATCGCCCGGCTCCAACATGTGCTGCTTGATGAACTCATCCAACTTGCCGAGCACCTTGATACCCACCGTCTGCGCAAAGAGATTCAAAGCCTTCTCTGAGCGCAGGCCAAATGCCCGAATAAAATAGGCTTGGTACTTGGTGAAGCTCTCGTGAAAGTTCACCTCGTGATCTTTGCGCAAGCGTTCCTTCCAGTTTTTGCCGGGCGTGTAGCGGATGTCGTCTTGGGCAATGTCGAGCGGGCGGGTGGCGGTGAAATACTCCTTGTTGAGTTTGCCGCCGCCCATGAACCAACGCACTTGCCCGAGCGTGACGTGGTGCTGCAAGCCCTCGTTGTAAAACGTGGCGAGCAAGACCGAATAATCCTTTTCTTTTTCGCGGAGGTAGAGTGTGCTGGAACCGGATTTTCCGTCCTCTTGAATCTGGCCGTAAGCCCCCAGCACATAGCTGTCTTCGGAGCGATCGGTCTTGGACTCCGCCCCAGAGCTCTGGTTGTAGGCGCGCAAGTTGCTCGGCACGAGCAGGGTCAGGATCACGTCCACGAGGGTGGTCTTCCCTGAGCCATTCGCTCCAGTGAGGAGCGATGTCTTGCCTTCAGGCTTGATGGTCCAGACCTTATTCTCCCCAAACGTGCCCCAATTGAGCACTTGGATGTACTGCAGGCGGTAGCCCGAGCCCATGTCCTCATTCCTGAATATCGATCCCTGCATGGCTTTCCTCGGGTTTGATTTTTCTCAAAATGGCTTGCAATTCATCCGCAGTAAACCTCGCCTTGATGATGCGCTTGACCTCATAGCGTGTGGCGTCAGGCTCACGGGCGTCCTCTTGGCTCACGCGCTCGATGTAGCCGAGGTCTTGCACGTTTTTGATGAGGGTGTCGAGGCGTTCCAGCAGGCGGCTCTGGTTGTTTTGGTCGGGGAAGAACAGCTCGATCTCGGCCTTGAATTCGCCACGGGTGATGAAGAGCTTGCGGCTGTTGGTGTCTTGCACGTCAAATTCTTCCAACTTCTGGCGCAGGAGCACACAGAGCAACGTCACCTCCCAGGAGAGTTTGCGGCGTTGCAGTAGGCGGGGCAATCGGTGGGCCTCGTCTTCGGGCTCGCTTTGACTCAGATAGGCGTATCCCTCGGTCGTGTTCAAGACCAGCTCGACGCCGATCTTTCCCAGATAGACGCGCAGATCTTCCTGATACAGGTTGATGTCGCTCCACTCGCGGGACTGGGTATCGTAAATCGGCCCAAGCAGCAGCTTGATTGCGACTGCGGCATAGGGTGCGGGGCCGTGTTGCAGATGATCCATCAGTGGGTGTAGATGATTTGGGGGACTTGCAAGGTTTTGCCGGTTTCGGGATCGAGCTCGACCTCAAATTTTTCCTTGTCGTTGATGTAGTGTTTTTGGGAACCGGATGCGATGCCCATATAAGTAATGACCTCGGCCAAGCCCTGCGTGAGCGGGTAGGCTTCCAGCACTTCTTCGAGCGAAACTTGGATGCGGCTGCGCAGCATCTCCCGGATTTTTTGCTCGAGTGCGGCTGTATTGACAAAGAAGTTGTCGAAGAGCGCTTGCAGTCCCACTTCTGCGAGGTCGGTATCGGCCTCGTCTGGGCGGATGGTTTCTGACTGAGGGGCGGCCTGCTCGCCGAGCGGGCGGTCCATCGGCAGCATGATGGCGGCCTCAGCCTCGACCGACCAAAAATCCTGGCCGCTGCCGAGTGGTGCGCCGCCCTTCATCGCGACCTCGCGGATCTCGTCGATGGTTTGCAGCACGCGCTTGCGGTCTTTGAGATTTTGCTCGGCGATGATGCGGTTGAGTTTCTCGGCAAGCATCTGGTTGGATTCAAAGACCTTTTGGCCGTTGGCGTGGAGCTGCCGCTTGAGACTGGTGAGCAGCGGGTCGCGGGCGAGGATGTCGCGCTCGACCAAGAGGTCCAACACCTTCCCGACGAGCAGCTTGAGCTCGTCTTGGCGGGCGTCGCTGATCAGAAATTCCCAAAAGGAATAAAAGCTGCGGCCCTGGTCATTGTCTTTGAGCTCGTCGATGCGGTCGAGGGCGTAGCCCAAGATGCCGCCGCGGGTCATGCTGCGCTCAGCTTGGCGCTGATAGATGCCGCGCGTGATCTCCTTGAAGTTTTGTTCGACCTCCTTGAAGTCAGAGAGCAACTCGCGGGCTGACTTGGTGATTTCAAAGAAACGCTCTTTGATCTGGGTATCGCTGTAGACCTCGACCTTGCCGGTCTGTTCGATGAGGCGGATGCTAGCCTTGAGCGCATCGATCTTCTCATTGAGCTCGGCGATTTTCTCGGCGGGGTTTTCTTGGCTACCCTCGACGAGGTCGCGCAATCGGCGAAAAATATCTTTGAAGCGTGACTCGGTGCCGACAAAGTCTTTGCGTTCGAGGCCCTTCACAAATTGCAGCGCCTTCTCGGTGTCGGGCGTGAGCTCGATCCAATCTACGCCGCGCTCGTCGGGGTATTTGCGCATCCATCCGCGCTTCACCCAGCGGCCGAGTGCTTGGCTGGCATTCGGTTTGGGGGCTTCGATGCCCTCGGCTTCCGCCTCGGCAGCGTCCATGGCATCGCGCGTGCGGTAAAAATCCCAATAATCGGCGAGGGCGATCTCGGCCTCGTGAAAAAGCATCGCGGGCTTGTCTTTGTCCTTGAACAGGTCATCCAAAAACGACAAAACCTCAGGTGCAGAGCGAAACCGCAACAGACTCCATGCTGGAGATTCCCTGAAGAATTGGATGAAGGTGTCTTGGTGCACTGAACGGGGGCTTTGAAAGCTCCCAATTTACAGATTGGTGGTGATTTTGGATGGAGGAAAGTGAGTTGTATTTGCGATAGGCTTCTGGCGCTGGCAAATCCCTTGTGATGATTGGCATCGTGACGGAAACAATGCTTGAATTGTCTTTTCTCTTTCCGTCTTTCGAAGTTGCTGATTCACATGGATGCAATATCGCATTCTTTGAGTCTTTACGATGGCATGCTTACCTAGGTAGCGGGTTTTATATTTGGCGGAATCTCATGCCCAGCGCTTACATTCCGCCAAATATAGCTGGTCATAATTGGCGGAATCTCATATCGGCACCATACATTCCGCCAAATAGCGTTTGCCCGATCAAATCATTGATCGGGAATCCAGCATGTTAGAATTTCAGTGTGAGAATGAGTGTGAGAGAGGAGAGAATTCGCCTGCGGCGAATTATGCAGCCTGCAACTCTGCCCGGCAAATCCAGAAGTTGTTGTAGCCCTCGCCGACGACGAGGCTCAGCAAGCCCATTTGTGCCATTTCCAATAGGGACAGGAAGGTGAAGACGCAGTAGATCTTGTCTGGATGCTCGGTGATGAAGCTCACGAAGTCGATCCTTTCACGCTCGATCAATACTGCGGTCAGGCGGTCCTTGACCTGCTCGACCGTGTAGGGATAGGCGCGTATCACGTGCTTGGGCGCGGCCATGCGCTCCTCGTGGCGCACCATCACGCGCTTGAATGTGCGCAAGATCGCATACAGGTCGATGCTGCTCAATTCCTCCTCATGGCCATCGGCATCCAAAAACAGCTTCTCTTCTTGTCGAGCAAATTCGCGCTTGAAGATCATGCTGCTTTCCTCTTCCATTTTGGCGAGGGCGTCTTGCACCGACTTGAACCGCTTGTATTCCAGCAGGCGATCGACGAGTTCTTTACGGGGGTCGATCACGTCGCCTTGCTCATTGGTTACAGGACGGGGGATGAGCATGCGGGACTTGATGCGCATGAGGGTGCCGGCCACGAGGATGAACTCTGAGGCCACCTCCATGTTGAGCACATCCATGTGGTGCATGTAGTCGAGGAAGTCGCGGGTGATGCGGCTGATCGGAATGTCATTGACATCGAGCTCGTCGCGCTCTATAAAGAAGAGCAATAGGTCAAAAGGCCCCTCAAAAATGGGCAATTCGATGCGATATGTTTCTTGAAGGGCGACAGCTCCCATGATGATTCCGTATTCTTTTGCAAACATCCCCATGCTTATCCACATGCGTCTAGTCGACTTATTCACATTCGGAAAGATGTGGGGGATTCATGTGTTTGTTTATCAAAAAGTGTTTCCACATGTGTTTTGGGCCGATTTTGGTGATTTTTGGAAAATGTGCCCGCTGTGTAAATGGAGGCCGATGCCGTCTGTATAAGTGTAGATGAGGTGACGCTTTATCATTCCCCTCCAATGTCTATCTTTGCGCGGCTTTTACTCACTGAAACGCTTAGAAATGGAATCCATCAAGGCCTTTATCGATTTTGTCTTGCACATCAACACACATCTCGACGGCCTGGTCATCGAGTACGGTCTGGCGATTTACGCGATCCTGTTCTTGATCATTTTTGTCGAAACAGGTGTGGTGGTGCTGCCCATTCTGCCAGGTGACTCTTTGCTGTTTGCAGCCGGCGCGATCTGTGCCCGCACCGCTGGGCAGCCCGACGCGACCCTCAATATTTGGGTCATGATTTTGCTGTTGATCATCGCCGCCATCCTCGGCGACAACAGCAACTATGCGATCGGTCGCTTCTTGGGTGGCTGGGCTACCAAGCTCAAGATCGGCAAGCGCCAACTCGTAAAGCAAGCCTATATCGACAAAACCCAAGCTTTCTTTGACAAATACGGCACCAAGGCCATCATCATGGCCCGCTTCGTGCCGATCGTGCGCACCTTTACCCCCTTTGTAGCGGGTGTGGGCAAGATGAATTACAAGACCAAGTTTTTGCCTTACGACGTGGTCGGCGGCATTTTGTGGATCAGTTCGATGAGCCTTGCAGGCTACGCCCTGGGCACCAATCCCTGGATCCAAAAACATTTTGAAGCCGTGGTGATCATGATCATCCTGATCTCGGTCTTGCCGATGGTGATCGGCTACCTGCGCAGCCGCATGGGCAAAAAGGCAAATCCAGGCACCTGAGCCATGGATTTTCGCACGGAGATATTTCCGCAGGCAGCTGCAAGACCAATCGGCCATCAGTCGGCGATCGTTTCTGTCGGCTCCTGTTTTGCAGAACGCATGGGCGACCGGCTGCGCCATTATAAATTTCGCCTGCTGCAAAATCCGTTTGGCATCATCTTTCATCCGCAGCCGCTCATCGCGCCGCTGCGCGCTGCCTTGGCCCAAGACGCAAGCTTTGCGCAGGACTTGTTTCAGCACGAAGGCCGCTGGCGCGGGCTTGCATTCCACTCCAAGCTCAGCCACCATGACCGCGCATTCCTGGAAGTCATGATTGCCGGCGCACTGCAAGCCACCCGCAATGCGCTGCTGCAAGCCGACTTGGTGATACTCACGCTCGGCTCGGCCATCGGTTTTTGGCACAAGGACAGCGAGCGCATCGTCGCCAATTGCCACAAGCTGCCGCAACAGGATTTTGAGTTGCGCATGAGCCGCGTCGCCGACCTCAAAATGGATGTCGATGCCTTTCTCACGGTACTTTTTGCGGTCAATCCCAAGGTGCAAGTCTTGCTCACGGTGAGTCCGGTGCGCCACTTGCGCTCAGGCATCGTCGACAATGCCGCGAGCAAAGCCATCTTGCGTGCCCTGAGTCAGGAACTCACCGAGGACCACGAACGCGTGCACTATTTTCCTGCTTGGGAATTGCTCATGGACGACCTGCGCGACTACCGCTTTTATGGCCGCGATTTGAGCCATCCGACCGACGTCGCCGAGGATTATGTCTGGGAGAAATTTAGCGCATGCTGGCTAGGCGCGGGTGCGCGGGAGACCAATGCTGCCTTGGATGGTGTTTTTCGGGACCTTGCTCACCGCGCGGTGGACGCCAAAAGCGATGCCCACCAGTTGTTTTTGCAGAAACTACGCGAGCGCATTGACCGCTTGCGGCCGCTGGTCGACTTGGATTTGGAGCTGCGCGAGGTCGAGGAAAGATTGGGCCTGCGTTGAGGTTCGTCTACTTCGCTGCGGGTTTCTGATCGCCCTCCTTCAATTTGGCCGGATCCGTTGTCACCTTTACCTTCATGCTATCGGTCATTTCCTTGCTCAGCATGCGGTAGGGTCCGGTGATGACGACGTCGCCCTCTTGCAAACCCTCCTTAATCACGATGTACTTGCTATCACTGATGCCAGTAACGACGGGGCGAATCTGCGCAAATTGATTTTGGCGCAAGACAAAGACGACCTCCTCTGGCTCTGCATCCTCTTCCTTGCCCAGTCGGCGCACAGTAACCGCTTGCAAGGGCACTGAAACGGCTCCTGCTTGGTGCTCGGTGAAGATCTCGACCTGCGCGCTCATACCCGGCAAGAATGGGCTCGCATTAGCCTTGACGTCATGCATGATCTCGGTTTTGTTTGCGTAGGATTTGGGATCAATCTCGACCTTGACCTCAAATGAGGTGATCTGGTCGTTGCTGGTCGCGAGGGCCGCCGATGCCGCCGAGTAGGCGATTTCGGTGACATGCCCCCAGAATTTTTCTTCGCCAAATGCATCCACCTCCACCAAAGCAGAGTCGCCGATATGCACGTGGATGATGTCGTTTTCATTGATGTTCACGACCACCTGCATCCTGCTCAAGTCGGCGATGCGAAAGAGCTCTGTGCCCTGCATCTGCATGGTGCCGACGACGCGCTCGCCAAAACGAATGTTTTGGCGGGTGATCGTGCCGCTCATGCTGGCAGTGATGGTGGTCTTGCGCAGATCGCTCTGCGCAGTTTTGAGGCTAGCCTTGCGGCTCTCGGTGCTGAAGCGTGCGGCTTTGAGGCTGGCCTCGTTGGCGCGCAATTGCGAGCGGGCGATGTTGTGTTTCAGTTGGGCGGCCTCGAGCTCGGACTTGGGGATCACGCCGTTGCTGTAAAGTTGCTGCTGCCGCACGAGGGTGGCAGAGTCTTGCATGATCTGCACGCGTGCTTGCTCCACGGCTGCTGATGCCTGCAACTCTGCTGCGATAGAACCATTGAGCCCGGCTTGGGCCTGCTCCAAGGCGCTTTGGTAATTGTCCGGGCGAATGGAGACCAATACGTCACCCTGCTTGACCTCTTTGCCCTCAGTGATGTCCAGTGCAACGACCTCGCCAGAGACGTCAGCCGCAATTTTCACTTCCAAGACCGGCTCGACCTTGCCAGTTTCAGAAACTGAGGCGATCACATCGCGGCGAGCGGCAGGCTCCACAGACACGCCGACATCCTGCTTTTTGCCACCCAACATGATCACCAAAAAGACGACGATGAGCACGGATGCCACGACAATACCCCAAATGAGGCCTGTTCTTTTACGCTTATTTCCTTTGGGAGTAGACATGGGGTGGTGATCAGAAATGAATGGGCTTACCTTGGTAGATGTCGAGAATCTTGCGCTTGAGCATGCGGTCATAGAGGGCCTGCAATTGCTCAATCTCTGCTTTGGTTTTGTTGTTGATCACCTCCATGAACGCATAGTGATCTAGCATGCCAGCATCGTTGCGCGCCATTGCGTAACGGTAACTTTCGTCTAAGCTGCGCATTTGCTCCTGGGTGGCGCTGTATTTTGCATCGGCTGCCTCGGCATCGAGGTGAGCTTGTTGGATTGATTTGTAGAGGTCGCGCTGCTCAGACTCGAGGTTGAGAAGGGCGGTATTGTAATTCACCTTGGAGATCAGGAAATTCTGACGTGTGGCGAGACGGTTGAAAATCGGCACATTCAAGCTGAAAACGAGGGATTTGCTGAAATTGGATTCAAACTGGGTAAACATCGGGATCCGGTTGCCATAGAGAATGTCGGGAAATCCATCAACGATCGTGTAGCCGATGCGCTCCTTGGAGTTGGAGGAATAAAAGCTCGTGAAACCCGCACTGATGTTGAGGGTGGGGAAATAGACGGCGCGCGCGCTGTTGATGGCATATTTCGTCGCGAGGGCCTTGAATTCTTGCTTGCGCACGCCAGGATTGTTGAGGCGGGCGCTCTCATAGACTGCCTCGATCTCGTCCAAGGGAGCGAGCGTCGAATCGAGAATCGCAGGCCGCTGCAAAGTGTATTCCTCATCCGTCTTCAGATTCAGCAGCAGTACCAAGTCGAGTAGGCCTCGGTTGTAGGTATTCAGCTGCGTGATTTCATTCACTTTTTCGGTTGCCAATTGTGCTTTGAGCGCATAGAGATCGCCTTGGGTCTTGGTGCCTGCATCGATCTGCTTTTGCAGCTTCTCGATTTGTTGCTCCAGCAATTGGATGCGGTTCTCGGCGATTTGATGGTTGTCGTTGGCAAAAACCGTTTGAAAAAAGGCCAATGCGGTATTGAGACGAATGTCGTTTTTCAGGTCTTCGAGCGAGTATTGATTGGCGGCGAGGTTGTATTGGGCATTTTTGAGGTCGCTCCATTTCGCCAGCCCCCTGAATGCAACGATCGATGCCGTCAAGTTGGGATTGCTGGTCCAAGGCGAAACCGCGATCGCTTGGGTGAAAATATCGGCCGATTTGCCAAAAGATTTGTTTGCCGAGACGTTCATGTTCACGGCCGGCAAGAAATCAAATTTTTTCTGAACGAGAGTCAGTTCAGAAATTTCAAGTACATTTTGACTGAGTTTGATTTGGAGATTGTTGTCCACCGCAAGCTGTAGGCACTGTTCCAAATTCAACGTCGTTTGGGCCTCCATCCTACCCATTCCCAGCACAACCAAGACCAAAATACATGCATACAATCTCATTGCACATCTATTATATGTGGATATCGGGTAGGTAAGTGACTTTGTCGACCCAGCTCACAGAGCGCAAATACTCGATGGTGAGCGGGCTTGGGGGAGAATCCATCTCGATGACAAGCCGAGCAGTCGAGTTTTTGGCTTTGCGGTCCACGGTCATGGTGGCGATGTTGCAGTGGTCATTGCTGAGGACCGTTGCGACAAATGCGATGGTGCCCTTGACGTCTTGTGCCGTCACGACCAAGGTGTGCCGCTGCACTGTAAAATTGCAGCGAAAGCCGTCAATCTCGATGATCGAGATGAGACCACCTCCTCTAGAGACTCCCAAAACCTCCGTTTGGAGTGTACCGACACTGGCCAAAATGCGTATCGTGTTGGGGTGCATGGCCGATGCATTGGTGACGGCTTTGAACTGATAATTCAAGCCCGCCTCGGTGGCGATATTTTTGGCATCTCGGATCCGTGGATCGTCAGTGGCCATGTCGAGCAGGCCTGCTAGCACTGCGCGGTCGCTGCCATGGCCCTCGTAAGTGCGCGCAAAACTGTTGTAAAAAGTGACCGCAACGAGCGTGGGCTGAGCCTCTAGCAGCATGCGAGCCACCCTGCCAATGCGCACCACGCCAGCGGTATGCGAACTGCTCGGACCGATCATTACGGGGCCTATCATATCAAAAATGCTGCTTCTATCTGACATTGTATTTCATTGGTGCAGCTTGGACACCATTTCAAAATTAAAAAATTATGTGCTGGCAAATAGGAAATGTTTCGGGAGAAAAGCCTAATTTGCATCAGGATTAAGAGGATTGAGTTCCATTGCGGTAGGTAAATTGCGATTAGGTTTCCATAGGAATTACGGTATTTGGTGTAAATGCGCACTCAATGTGGAGAAAACCACAGGCTGTGCATAAATGTTCCTTTGGACTGCGCAATTTTTTATCTAGCGGTGGAATTTTGATTTTTTTTATCTATCTTTACAGAATAGAAATTTGCTGGGCGGTTTATTGAATGTTTTGTTATTTAAGAGCTAAAGTAGGCGACAGATTGTAAATTTTGGCACTGTGATATGAAAAGAGGCATCACGCGTATTTTTGTGCTGGCATTCTTCGCAGTAGCGGGAATTGCCACGCTACACGCCCAGGACCCCCAATACACTCAGTTTTATGCCAATCAGCCTATGCTGAACCCGGCGTTTACTGGTGCTGCATTCGGGCCTCGCGTTGCGATCAATTACCGCGCCCAGTGGGTTGCCATTCCTGGCACCTATCGGCAAACTGCGATCACCTATGATCAGCCGATGATGATCGGCAAAACTTTGCATGGCATTGGCGGCACGATCACCTCTGACCGTGCAGGCGAGGGCAACCTCTCCAAACTCACGATGAACCTCAACTACTCATTTGCGATGCAATTTGGTCGTCGCAACCATGAGCAGCACCTGCGCTTTGGACTCGGCGGCGGCTTGGAGCAAGCAAGTATCGATTTCACCAAGTTGCGCTTCTCAGACCAAATCGATCCACGTGAAGGATTTGTGCGCGCTACCAATGAAGTGTTTCCTTCCCAAAACCGCTACAACCCCGATGTACATTTTGGTACGGTTTGGTACAATAAATATGCTTGGGTCGGCCTCTCTGCCCACCACTTGACCGAGCCTTTCCAAACGTTTATTACCAACTCACGCAGTGGCGACTCGCTGCGTCTGCCACGCAGATATACAGCTACCGCTGGCGTGCGCATCCCTGTTGGTCCACCAAATGATCCTGATAAAATTGCGATTTCTCCTGCGATTTTGTTCATGAAGCAGCGCAACTTCAATCAGTTGAATGTCGGCGCCTACGTGAACATTGATCCCATGGTATTCGGCATGTGGTTTCGCACGAACTACAACAATTTTGAAGGAAAATTTGTCACGAGCGACATGCTTGCTGGGTTGATCGGATTCAAGCAAGGTGTGTTCTCGATGGGTTATTCTTATGACTACACGATTTCGAGGCTTACCAATGGCATCTCGGGCGGTTCACATGAGCTCGCTTTGATCGTGGAGTTTGAGCGCAATAAGCCCTCAGTCTTCAGACACAGAAAATTACCTTGCCCAAGATATTGATTCCTTCTACCTTTGTTACCACTCGGAATTAGTATATACATTAAATAGGCACTGCTATTATTCGTTTTGTAATCCTTTTCTTAAACGCTATTACACGATGAGACAGAAAAGCTTGCTATACCTCGTGATCGCTGTTATCACAGGTTCCTTCTTCGGATGCGGAGGCGGAAGCAACATCAACTTTGTTGGCAAAAACAGTACCAAGACGGGACTGAAATACAACGAAGAGGGCGGGTTCACCGTTCGCAATTTCAAAGGTATGGATCCTGCACCGGGCCTTGTGTTTGTGCAAGGTGGTACCTTTATCATGGGGGGTGGTGAAAAAGACATCGAGTTTGCGATGAACAATCGCGAGCGCCAAGTCACGGTTCACTCCTTCTACATCGACGAAACGGAAATCGCCAACGTCGATTACAAAGAATTCCTTTGGTACATCTTGAAGGATTCTGGCGAAGTGATGCACCGCGCGCTCTACCCTGATACAGCGGTATGGCTCCGTGACCTCGCTTACAACGATCCATATACACAATACTACTATGCTCACGAGGCATTCAACACCTACCCTGTGGTGGGCGTGAATTGGCACCAAGCCAATGAGTATGCTAAATGGCGTACCATCATCGTGAACAAGACGATCCTTGAGCGCGATCCAGAGGAAGTCCTCTACCCAGCATACCGCTTGCCCACCGAGGCTGAGTGGGAATATGCTGCCCGTGGTCTCCTCGAAGAAGAAAACTATCCTTGGGAAGGCAAGTCGCTCCGCGACCAAGAAGGCCGCTTCCGTGCCAACTTCAAGCGCGGTCGTGGTGACTACGCCGGCTGGGCAGGTGGCGATGGCCGTCACTACACCGACGGTTACATGATCACCGCTCCTGTGCGTTCATTCTATCCAAACGACTTTGGCGCCTACAACATGGCTGGCAACGTTTGCGAGTGGACCATGGATACCTACCGTGTGCTTTCTGGCGAAGATGTTGAAGACCTCAACCCTAACCGCCGCCGTGGCCGCACCGAGCTCCGCCCTGACCAGTGGTTGGATGACTTTACTTACAGCGAGAAAAACTCCTTGCTCTTCAACCCCGATCCAAATGAGCCGAGCAGCAGCTTGTTCGACAACATCAAAGTGTATCGTGGTGGCAGCTGGGCCGACATCGCTTACTTCCTGACTCCTGGCTCACGCCGCTTCTACAACGCCGACTCCTCCTCTGCGATGATCGGTTTCCGTTGCGCGATGATCCGTTTGGGAAGCCCATTCTAAGCTTTTTCGAAAGGATTTACATACAATCGGGCTCGGAGTCATCTCCGAGCCCGATTCATTTTGCATCCGCATGACACCCAAAGAAGTACAGGACCAAATCCTCGTAGAAATTCAACTCGCAAAAAATCAAGTCCTCCCTTGGTTTGATCAAACCCTGAGCGTGCGCACATGGTTGCCGCTCCACGACCGCTGGTCCATCGATGAGATTTTGCATCACATCACACTCACCAGCCACTACCTGCTGATCTTGATCGACAAAGCCAGCAATAAATGCCTCAAGGCAAAGGCGCGCGGAGAAACCTTGGATTGGCCTGCAACATATTCGCTCATCCCCGAGGCCTTGCGTGATGCCGGAGCGATTGAAGCATTCACTTGGCACCGTCCCGATCACATGGATCCACGCACCTATCCCGCCACCGGTGATGTGCGTGCCTTGTTTTTGGCGCAAATGGACAGGTGTGAAAAAATCCTGGAAACGCTGGAGGGTGGTTGGGGCCACTGGTCACTCACGACCATGAGTGTCAATGACCTCGGCAAAATCGATGTGTATCAATTCATCGTCTTCCTTTGCAAGCATGCACAACGCCACTGCATGCAGATGGCAGGCAATCTTGCTGTGCAGGCGGCTCAATGAGCCACCACAAATCGCTGCGACCATTGTCCTAGCTTTCCTGCAAAAGTGATGACATAGATTCCTGATCGCAATGCGCTCACATCGATGCTGCCAACAGCGCCTTCGATCAGCGAAGAAGCCTGTTGGCGTCCCAAAAGGTCGTGTATCACCCAGCTATTGACAGCTCCATGGGCAGCTTTCAATTCAAACGCCAATTGGGACCCCGCTGGATTGGGAAATAATTTAATCTCCAGAGACGGCTGCCCCGTAGGCGCTGCGATCGCTACCGGCCCACCGGGGCGCATCAAGGTGAGGCCGCCACGGTGGCTGCCTACGACAAAACTCAAACGCGCACTGTCAAGCACCACCGCTGCGGGGCTCACATTCCCACCAAAGTCACGACCAAATAAATCGGCTGCCCTTGCAAATACCGCACTGGGGCTCAGGGTGATGTTCTCGTAAACTTGTACCTCGCCCTCGATCGTCCCTACCAAGAGGTCCAGATCCTGATCTAAGTCGTAGTCACAAACAAAGGGCTGCGCCACGCCATTGGAGGTGTTGAAACCTGTGAAATCATTGATCTTCACGTGACCAAAAGTATCACTGACCAAAACAAAATTGGGTATCGAAACCGATCCTTGGTTTTGGTAGTAATAGATGAAACCGCGTTGGTTTCCCACCAACAAATCAAAGTCATTGTCGCCATCCAGGTCCACCAATTGCGGTGCGCTCTGGAAACCCACATCGATGCCTGCGAAATTGGCTGTTTGGAGCAGATAGCTTGCTGGATTGCCCGGGCCTGCTGTATTCGCGAAATGAAAAATTGCCCCGTCTACGTTGCCCAAGAGCAAATCTTGGTCACCATCCCCATCCAAATCACCTGCCGTCGGATGCAAATAGGATGCATTAGTGAATGCAGGATGGCTGCGTAGATTCAAGTAATCGGCCGAAACCAAGTCGAAGGCGGGTTGCTGAGCGGTCCCTACATTTTTATACAGCGCCAGCAATGGATGAAACCCGACCAAAGAGTCAAATCGGCCAGCTGCGCCGATGAGGAGGTCTTGCAATCCGTCTCCGTTGTAATCCATGAAGGTCGGTTTGGCACTCGTGCCCAAGTCGATCATTTCATCTTGGAGAATTCCATAGCGTTGGAAACTAAAGTGAGGCATGCCATTGGTTCCCGTATTGCGGTAGTATTGGATGCTTTTTTGGTCCTCCACCTGGTTGGCGGTATTGGGTGCGACGAGCAGATCTTTGATGCCGTCGTTGTCGACATCTAGGTAATAGCTCGCTGGAAAAATGATTACGGCTGCGGCCGTATCGTAAGACGGAAAGGCAGTCTCGTTGCCGACAAAATCAGCGATCTGAAGCGTACCACCATTGTACAAAGCATACAGGCTGCTGCATCCGATGTCACCAATCACCAAATCTTTGCGTCCATTGCTATCCAAATCCAATGAGAGAAGGGTCGAGCCTGAATGCAACGCAATCCCCAACGGATCAGCTGGATCGGGTGCGTTGCGCTGCCCAGGACCGCAAGGGACACGACCAATGAGCGCGCTGCAGCCAAATGGATCCTCCTCAAAATGCCCGAAACAATGTGACTGAACGATGAATTCCAATCCGCCCAAGCCACCCGTGTTCTCGATGCTCAGATTCTTGTGCCATTCCACTTTGGTGCCGCCGAGCTGGAAGGTCAGAATGTCCAGATCGCCATCTCCATCCAAGTCATCGATGGCAGGAATATCGCTTTTGCCCACATACAAGGGAAGCACAGGCGGGTAATTTGTGATGATGGTATCTTGGTATAGGCTGAAGCTGAGGGTGCCTCCCGTGAACTGACTCGTATTCCGATAGACCCTCACATTGCTCACTTGAGGCACTGCAGTGAAAATATCCATGTATCCGTCTGCGTCAAAGTCCCGGAACAATGTCCAGTCACTGAGCAGGCTGGGAAATTGTACATTGTATTGCGGGGCGTAGCGATAATCGATTTGCAGAGCAGTGCCAGCATTCAGAAAAGGTAATAATGTGCCTCCATCGCGGTCATACACCACCAAGTCCAAAATGCCGTCATTGTCCAGGTCCACACTGCTCATTTGTGGAGCGTTGAGCCCTCCGGCCCAAGCGGCTTTCAGTAACTGATTGCCGACGGTAATCGGAATATCATTGGAGACGACATAGTTTTGTGCGGGAAGGGAAACCGAACCAAGTACCCACAAGAGCAGCCAAAGGAATTTGGCAATCTTCATACAAGCTTTAATTTTGACTAAATTTACGGAAAACGAGATGCCACCATCAAATATCTGGGATGCGTTCCAGTCGCAACAAGCAGTGTCGACTGACACGCGCAAGATACCGCAGGGAGCCATTTTCTTTGCGCTCAAAGGCGACAATTTTGACGGTAACCGATTTGCTGCCGCGGCCTTGGACGCGGGCGCAGCTTTTGTGGTCGTCGACGACCCGAGCGTAGCTCCCGCTGGAGACGATCGGTACATCGTCGTGCAGAATTCTCTCCTCGCCTTACAAGACCTCGCCCGCCAATACCGCAAGACCTTTGACATACCCGTGATTGGCATCACGGGCAGCAATGGCAAGACGACCACCAAAGAATTGGTTCAGGCGGTGCTGAGCAGCGAGCGGCGCGCCTACGCCACGACTGGCAATCTCAACAACCATATCGGTGTGCCGCTCACATTGCTCGCCATGCCCCGCGATACCGAGATCGCTGTGATCGAGATGGGCGCAAATAAACCCAAGGATATCCAAGAACTGGTCGAGATTGCCCTGCCTACGCATGGCATGATCACCAATATCGGCAATGCGCACCTGGAGGGTATGGGCGGCATCGATGGCGTGCAGCGCACCAAGGGGGAAATGTTTGATTTCTTGCGCGCCAGTCATGGCTATGCCTTTGTCAATGAAAATGATCCCAGGGTCTTGGCAGCAGCCCAAGGCATTGCTGGTCGTTTGGGTTATGGTGCGCCCACTTCGGCATATCACATCATCCATTCAAAGGAGTCGAATGATGGTCAGCAGATCACGGTTGGAGCGAATGGGAAAGAAATCACTGTCACAACACATTTACTTGGGCGACACAATGCGGAGAATGTCTTGTTGGCTGTCGCTGTAGGTCAGCATTTCGGGATTTCGGATGCGGCGATTTCGAATGCATTGGCAGCTTATCTCCCACGCATGAACCGGAGCCAATTGCATCGACAGGTTGGCCGCACCTACCTACTCGATGCCTACAATGCCAATCCGTCATCCATGGAGGCGACGATTCTGAGCATCGCCGCGCAGGGTCACCCACATGTCGCATTGATTTTGGGTGACATGTTTGAGCTTGGAATCCACTCAGATGCGCAGCATCAAGGCATTTGGGCGATTGCAAGAGCTGCATTGCCCTCGGCCATCGTGGTCGGCATCGGCCCTGCATTCCATCAGCATCGACCGACCAATGATCGACTTACACGCAGTTATGCAAGTGTGGAGGATGCATTGCCCACGATTTTGAGTGACATCCAAGACTGTGAATTTGTCTTGCTCAAAGGCTCGCGCGGCATGGCGCTGGAGCGATTGCTGCCTGCGCTTGGTGTGCAGCTCTAGTGATCAGATTTCGAGTGGATCCAGGTAAATTCCAGCGCTTTGTACGCCACAGAGGGCGTCATCACGCATGAAATGCACCAATCTCAGGGTGTATTTGCCAGTCTGATTGAAGCGCAAGCCATCGGAAACCTTCAATTGAAAGGGAATGAGGTCGCCTTCTGCCTCACTCAACCAATTGCCAATAGGGTCAGCCAACACAAATTCTGCAGGAATATTGGACTCTTCTCCGGAAGGCGACTTCAAAATCGCGTGGAGATAGATGTTGTTGAATGGATAGTCGTCGCTGAACGAGATCGGAAAGCCCAAGGAATAGACCTTGCTGGTATCATTGCTCTCAAAATCGAGGTTCAGTGTATCCTTTACATCCCAACAACCACCACTAAAATCGGTCGTGGTGTTGGACCAATGTGATGTACATCCCGACCAGCAGCACAGGATCACCGCAATCGTTGCTAGCGTCGTAAGCGTCTTCATGCGTCTGCAGGTGGATTGTTGGTAGGTGCATTGCCTTGACCGCCGGGATTTTGGCCGCCTTTACCTCCTCCGCCGCCGCGTTGCTTATTGCGGTTGTTGCGGCCTGCATTGCGATTCTGGCCACCTTGTGGGTTGGTACGCGGCGCGTTTTGCTGCTGCTTCAAATTTGGCGGCAACTCTAAGCCACCCTCAATCTCGCGGTTTGGGCGATCAGACTCAGGCCGCTTGCCGATGTTGCGGAAGTTTTTACCGCTCGTATTGGGGTTGCCTTCGCCAGCAGCGCCTTCATTACGAGGCTTTTGCTCGGGGCGCGGTTGGCCTTCTGGCCTTGGCTGACCTTCGTTCCGAGGCTTTTGCTCGGAGCGGGGTTGCCCTTCCGGCCTTTGCTGACCCTCGTTGCGAGGCTTTTGCTCGGAGCGCGGTTGGCCTTCTGGTCTTGGCTGGCCTTCGTTGCGAGGCTTTTGCTCGGGGCGAGGTTGGCCCTCTGGCCTTGGCTGGCCCTCGTTGCGGGGCTTCTGCTCAGGACGAGGGCGACCTTCATTTCTCCTGTCTGGGCGATTGCGGTCGCTGCTCGTGCGTGGCTTCTGCTCCGTGCGTGGGCCGGCAGCAGGCTGGTCGCGCGGTCTCTCGGCGCGCGGAGTTTGCTCGCCCGATTTTTCTGTGCTCTGTTCTCGGCCTTGACCAGCGCTGGTGCCGCTTTTCTTTTTCTTCTTTTTGCGCTTTGGGTCGTCGCGAAATACCGATTGGCCCACCACATCCACAAAGTCGGCTTCCTTGTCCTCATCCGCAATGATTGCATCCAACGAATGCAAAGTGGCGACTTTGACACCGGCCTTGTTCATGGCTGCCATTTGGATGACCTTGTCGGCCTCCATCGGTATCCAAGAGTTGTCACCAACATAGCTAAACCACATCATCCGCTTGAAGATGTCGGTTTTTTGCAGGTAGGCCATGCCCATATCGGTCTCGATGCGATCGATTTTGGGGATGTCTTTGAGCGCGTCGAGGTAGGAATCCAATTCGAAGTTGAGGCAGCACTTCAAGCGCCCGCATTGCCCAGAAATTTTCATCGGGTTCAATGAGAGATTTTGATAGCGAGCTGCCGCAGTCGAAACCGTTTTGAAATCGCTGAGCCAAGTCGAGCAGCACAGCTCGCGGCCGCAGGAGCCGATGCCGCCCACCAATGCCGACTCAAAACGCAGACCGATTTGTTTCATTTCAACGCGAATCCTGAACTCGCCCGCGAGGAGCTTGATCAATTCGCGAAAGTCGATGCGCTGGTCGGCGATGTAGTAAAAGATCGCTTTGGTATTGTCGCCTTGGTACTCGACCTCAGAAAGCTTCATATCGATGTCGAGCTGCCTGATGATTTCCCTGGTGCGCACAAGCGTCTCCTGCTCGCGTGAGCGGGCGAGTTGCAGCTTCTCGACATCTTCTTTGGTGGCGCGACGATAGATTTTTTTGACCTTTTCCAGACCGCCACGCACCTTTTTCTTGCGCATTTGGAGCTGCGCGAGAATACCGCCGAGGGAAATCTGTCCGACATCAAATCCGCGGTCGCTCTCGACGGCCACAAAGTCCCCTGTGATCAATGAAATCCCATTTGCATTCCGAAAAAACTCCTTGCGGGTGTTTTTGAAGCGGATTTCATAGACATTGTTGTATTCGCTTTGGGTCGGCTGCTGCATGCTGTCGAACCAATCATATGCATTGAGTTTATTGCAGCCGCCTGTTTTACAGCCGCCTGTCTGACCGCAGCCGCCTGTAGCGCATGCACCGGTAGAACCTGTTCCACATCCCATAATAATCTTCTCCTAGCTATTGGTTGATTTCTTTGTCCATTGCAACAAGGCACGCCGAAAACCAACCTCTAAATTAACACTTTTCCCGTCAAGAGTGAATGGATTCGCAGGGAGAGCACCGAGAGCACCATCGGGGAACTGGCATTTCGGCTGATGTAAAACAGGCTATCTTCGAGCAAGCGACTCAACTCATCGATTCCGTTGAGTTGGATGAACTTGCTAAATTTTTGCTGAAAATCACGCTCTTCTGCGGTTGTTGCCGACAAGTGGTCGGCATGAAAGGAAAACAAAAGAGAATCTCTCACTTTTTGGAGCGCATAGCTCAAAAATAGTTTCTGAAATTCCTTGCTCTCCTTGCTCACCTGCTCCACAAGGTCTTGGATCTCTCCAAACTCGCCTTTGTGACAGGTGCGCAACCATTGCATATACAGTTCAGACAAAGAGCGGTTGCTCTCTTGCACCATATCCTCGGCCTCAGAGACCGAGCCTTCTGCCAATTGGGCGATTTGCATCGCCCGGTCTTGGCTCAAACCATGGGCTGCCACGAGGTGGGCCGACAGGGCGGCTTCATCGATGCGGTGCATTTGCACACGCTGGCAACGGCTATTGATCGTCGTGAGCAATCCAGTGGTGTCACTCACCGTCATGATGATCATCGTGCGTTCTGGCGGTTCTTCCAACAATTTCAGCATCGCATTCGCGGCCTCATTGTTGATTTTCTCGGCATTCCAGATGATCACAACTTTGTATTTCCCTTCAAATGCCTTCAGGGAAATCTTGCGTTTGAGCTCCCTGATTTCATTGATGCGAATGCCCACTTGTTTGCTTTCGCCTTGCATTTGGGCGACCCAAGCATTGAACGAATAGTAAGGATGGCCAAAGAATTGCTCCCTAAACTGAGGGAAAAAGTCATCCGACACTGGATTTTTGCCATCTACCTTGTTGGAGATGATCGGCAAAACATACCGCACGTCGGGGTGGATTCCCTTTTTGATTTTGGAGCAACTGCTGCATTGGCCGCAACTTTCGGTTTCTGTCGGGTTTTCACAATTCACATATTGGGCGATGGCATTGGCGAATGCCAGCTTTCCGATGCCTGGCTTCCCTTTCAGGATCAGCGCATGGGGCACACGGTTCTCCTTCACCATTCGCATGAACGAGTCCTTTGCCTTCTTCTGCCCTATAATCTCTTTGAATTGCATGCGTGCGCAAATTGCGGATTTTTTCCCGAAACACTTCGAGCAATATCAACTCAATGGCGTAACACAGTATAGGTTCTAGCACATTAGCTAGCGCTCTACCATGCTGCTGACTTCCTTTTTCCTTCTTTCAACCTTCATTTTGACTTGAAAAGGCATCTCCACGAGCAGATGATTTTACGCACAGCCCGCGAAAAATCGCAGGAATATCCTTGAAGTTTAGTAAATTATCGCCTCAATGATTGCGTTGATGCAAGGGTTGAACCGACTTGAAACTTTTTATTTCCCAAAATACCTATTCATCTTATGGCAGATTACAAAATCGTCGATGGTGTGCGATTGGATAAATCGTTGATCGACTTGGCAGAGGCTTCAGTAGCTGGCGTGGGCGATGGCCGCGTTTCTTTTGAGGATGCTCAAAAACTATGGGCCGATGCGATGGCCGACGGTAAAATTACCGTCGTAGAAAATCGCACGATCAAGTACATCTTGGATCACTACAAGTGCACCGACAAAGCGAAGGCCTTTCTGGCCGAGCATGTGTACAAGACGATTGGTGGTGTACACTATGACCTCGCCCTGTTGCAGACAGCTGACAAGTTGACGAGTGGTGCAGGCGACGGCCGCGTTTCCTTTGACGATGCAGGCATCATCTGGGGCTTGGTCGACGCTGACGGTGTCGTGACCGAAGTCGAGGCTCGCACGGTGCGTTACATCTGTGACAACTACAACTGCACAGATAAAGCAAAGACCTTCTTGCTCGAGAAACTGGGCTAATCGCTCATCCTTTTCAGAAAATGACGCGACCGCCAACGGTTGCGTCATTTTTCGTTTTGGTGCGTTCCGAGCCTCTTTAGCCAGCCCATTTTTCCCGATCCAAATTGCGGTATTGTATGGCCTCTGCGAGAAAATTGGATTCTATCTTGTCGCTGTCGTGCAGGTCTGCCACTGTGCGGGCTACCTTCAAGATGCGGTCGAATGCGCGCGCTGAAAATCCAAGTACTTCCATTGCCTTTTGCAGCAAGGCCTTGCCCGCATCGTCGATGATGCATAAGTCACGTACCATATTGGAGGGCATCATGGCATTGCAATGGATCTCGGGATGATTTTGAAATCGGATTTGCTGCCGCTTGCGCGCAGCTATAACGCGGGCACGTATCACTTCACTAGTTTCTCCTTTGGGCCGACCGATAAGCGATTCAAATTTCACCGGCGTCACCTCTAGGTGGATGTCGATGCGGTCAAGCAATGGACCCGAAACACGTCCCAAGTAGCTTCGAACGACCTGTGGGCCACAGAGGCAAGCTTTGTCGGGGTGATTGTAGAAGCCGCACGGGCATGGGTTCATGCTCGCGAGGAGCATAAAGCTTGCTGGAAACTCGACCGACATCCTCGCACGGGAGATGGTGATCGTGCGTTCTTCTAGCGGCTGCCGCATCACCTCCAGGACGTTGCGCTTAAACTCAGCCAATTCATCCAGAAACAGGACTCCATTGTGGGCTAGACTCACTTCACCTGGCTTGGGGAATGCACCGCCGCCTACGAGCGCGACGTCGGATGTCGTGTGATGAGGTGAGCGAAAGGGCCTCCGAGCCAGCAAAGAGGCATCTAGGCCCAACTTGCCGGCGACCGAATGGATCTTGGTGCTTTCCAAAGACTCTGCGAGCGTAAAGGGCGGCAAAATCGAAGGCAGCCGCTTTGCCAACATGGTCTTACCTGCGCCCGGCGGCCCGATCATGAGCAAATTGTGGCCGCCTGCGGCGGCCACCTCCAAAGCTCGTTTGGCCGACTCCTGTCCCTTGACATCAAAAAAATCCAAGCCCGAATCGGCTTGCGCCACTTCAAATATCTCTCGGGTGTCTTTGACGACCGGCTCGATTACACATTCACCGTTGAGGAAGTCGACGGCTTCACGCAGGTTTTTCACAGGAATCACCTCCAGGTTATTGACGATGGCTGCTTCCGCAGCATTCTCGGCTGGTAGAATGATCCCTTTGAATTTCTCTCGACGCGCTTGGATGGCCATGGGCAAGGCGCCCTTGAAGGGCATCAAGGTGCCATCGAGCGACAATTCTCCCATGATGATATAGTGTTCCAATTCTTCGGCTTTCACTTGCTCGCTCGCAGCGAGGACGCCAAGTGCTAGGCCCAGGTCAAATGCTGCTCCCTCTTTCCGCACGTCGGCGGGTGCCATGTTGATCACAATGCGATGCCTTGGCCATTTCAGGCCAGCCTGTTTGATTGCCGTTGTGATTCGCTCTTTGCTTTCACGCACCGCATTGTCTGGCAGCCCCACCATGGCAAAGCCAAATGGAAAACCCAAACTCACCTCGATGGTGACGGTATAAGCGTCTACGCCTTGAACTGCACTTCCGAAAGTTTTGACTAACATTTTGCTATCGATAATGTCTTTGTGTTGCAATTTTATAGCGGTTCTTGCTCATTTCAATGGACAAATAATACTGCTGGTAACATTGGCCCTTGTCCAAACTCCTCAAAAACCTTCCAAATACTGCCTTCGTAGCCGTTTTGGGGTAAATTTGAGGGTTGCCATCAATTCAGTCTTGGGACAGGCGATGATGGACCTTTGCATGCGCCGTTCACTTGCCGCATTCTCATTGTAAATCGTTTTGCTTGCGGCCGATGTGTCATCTTGCCATGCAATTCGAAACAAATTTTGAGGAAATGGAGTTACGCATTAAATTTTCAAGATGAGAAAGTTTAGCCTACTCGGCATTGCAATTTTGGCCACTTCGGCATTTTTCTACACGACTATCAAAGCGCAAAAGATGGATCAGACGATCTACAATTTCAACGTCGAGGACATCGACGGCAAGCAAGTCTCCCTCGCGGACTACCGCGGCAAGGTGGTTTTGATTGTGAACGTCGCAAGCGAATGCGGCTATACTCCTGAGTACGAACACCTTCAAAACTTGTACGCAAGCCACAAAGACCAAGGCTTGGTCGTCTTGGGGTTTCCGGCAAATGACTTTGGGGCACAAGAGCCTGGCAGCAATGCCGAGATCAAGGATTTTTGCACCGCGCGATTTGGTGTGAACTTTCCTATGTTTTCCAAAATCACCGTCAAAGGGGAAGGTCAACATCCATTGTACCAATTCTTGACAACGGCTTCCATGAACGGCCTGAATGACGATCAGGTGAAATGGAATTTTCAGAAATTCCTCATCAGCAAGGAAGGCAAATTGATTTCGGTGATTCCCTACAATGCCTCCGTACAAGGCGGTGAAACGCTGCAACTGATCGA
>JANPHP010000114.1:0-4337 GCA_031424495.1 Bacteroidota bacterium
TGGCCACGCTGATGGCGCTGGCCAAGTTCATGTCGCGCTACAATTTCAACCTTAAGAACAGGTCTGATGTGCTCACGATGATCGGCATCATCCTCCTGCCGATGATTTTGGTCTTGATGCAAAACGACGCCGGCTCAGCGCTGGTGTTTGTGGCCTTGGTCTTGGTCTTGTTTCGGGAGGGCCTGCATCCGCTCATCATGATCGGCGGCTTGCTCCTCGTGGCCGACGTCGCCATATCGTTGCTCTTTTCCACGACGAAATACCTTGCGTTTTACATTGCCGCCTACCATATTATCGTTTTTTTATTTTCCTTTTTCGGGCTTTTCAGGCGCAGGTTTTTGGGGTTGCACATTGCCGCATTTCTATTCTTGGTGATGATCCCGCTCACCGTTTCCTATGTCGTGAAACCCTACCAAAGTGCACGTTTCCGTGTGTTGGTTGCGAGTGAAGCCGACATGAAAGGCGAAGACGTAAGCCAAGGCACCGAGGAAGAAAAGGAAAAATCCAAAAAGGCCAACAAGGAGCTGCAAAAGGTAAAATACAACTATATCCAATCGCTCGTGGCAGTGGGCTCGGGCAAGATGTGGGGCAAAGGATTTGGTGGCAGTACGCATACAAGAGGAGATTTTGTGCCCGAGGAACAAACCGACTACATCCACTGCGTCTTCAGTGAGGAGCATGGCTTTGTGGGAAGCACCATTTTGATCATCTTGTTTTTCTTGCTTGTTGCGCGCATCATCCATGTCGCGGAGAACTCCAAGACGACCTACGCGCGGATTTTTGGCTATGGAGTAGCCACAATTTTCATGATTCACATCATCATCAACATCGGGATGAGCATCGGCTTGGTCCCGACAATCGGTATCCCGCTCCCCTTCTTCAGTTACGGGGGTTCGTCGGCGATCTCGTTCACGACGATGATGTTTATCTTGATGAACCACTACAGCTATCGCACGAATATCTTGACCTGATCGCCGGGTTTTTTATCTTGATGGTAATGAATGTTGTGGCCTGAGGGCTGTTTCAAATCAAGCTCTTCATTTCAGAACCGATAAAAAAATCCCCCAAGGGCTAGCCATTGGGGGATTGTCATTTTCTGGAAGCCTTTTCAGCCTTGCTTATTCCTCAAAACGCGCACGCACCATCGTCTCAAACTCCTTGGAGACTTTGTCGTTGCGGTTCACGTTGGGGTCATTGAAGACGTATTTTTCCAACACTTCGTTGGTTTCTTCCAATGTTTCGGTCTTATTGATCTTGTCGAGCACGACTTTGAATTTGACGCTGCTGCCGCCAAAAACCTTCTGCACAAACTGAAACTGTTTGTGTACCGGAATTGCCTCCGGTTTGATGTTTTTGTCACCGCTCTCTTGTGTCACCGGATTGGATTGCTGCCTGAAGCGGTCGGCGAGGGTGCGCGGCTCTTTGCCAGCCTCCTCATCGCGCTCTTGCCCGATGAGGCTACGCTGCACAGGTTTCGCGGCTTCGACAGGAGTCGTTTCCTCTACTGGTTTGCGCACTTCCTCTTGTGGCCTTACCCGCACCTCGATGGGTTGGGCGGGATTATTTTCCTTTTTGTCGATGCTGCGATCGACAATGGATGGCTGCTTCGTTTCCCGATTGGCAAACGATTCGAGGAGATTGCGTGGCTTTTCAGCGGTCGTTTTCTCTTCGGGTGTTTCCGGTCTGTGCTGGACGACGGGTGGTTGGCTGCGTTCATTCACCTCCTCCTTTACCCAAGGTGGCAGATCGGTGCGTGGCGGCTTGGAGCTTGGAGAAAAGGCAGGCTCAGCCGGAGCCTCGTCTTGTGCCGGCGCGCTGCGCTGCTCTACCCACGGTGGCAAGGTCGTTTTCACCTCGCGTGTAGTGGTAAGATCAGGTGATTCAGCCCTTTTTTCCTCGACGCGAGGCGTCGGTTGGATCTTGATGACTGTGCGTTTTCTCTCTTCGGCGGCCTCATCGATGATAGGCGGTTGCTCGATAGGCTTGCTCTCAGCAACGGGTGCTTCCCTGCCGATCACATCCTCAAGCTCACGACCCGTGAGGTTTCTGAACAATCCACGCTGATACTCCGAAATGCTCTTACCCTCTTTGCCTTCCCACAACTCGATCACCCGCTCAAACTTCTCAAAAAAGACCGCTTTCTCAACCATTTGCAAATGGTTTTTCTCATGGTATTTGAGAATCGCCTGGATCACAAAATCAAAATCGGTAAAATATGGGGCATGCTTGCGGTACACCTCGATGTGTATCGCGTCGGTATTCAGGAAAAAGAATTTGCCGATGGCCTCCTCTGCATTGAGGATCAGTTTGAGGGTATTGTAGGCTGCAGAACGCACAAGCGGCTCAAAATCAGCCTCGCGCACTGCGATATGACCCGAAAGCAAATTCAGAAAACGCTTCAGCCCGTCCTTGACTTCGCTTGCACTGAAATCAAAGTAGGGATGCACCATCTGTGCAATGTGCGCATTCCAATCTTGGTAAATGCGAAACAGGATAAACTGGTTTACCTGAGCATGCTGGCAAAACTCAGTGATGCCGGCACCACTGATCGCCCCATTTTCAAACGTATATTGGTGCATCAGCGTGCTCGTGATCTCATCGACCAACTGATTGAGCTTCTGATCTGCAAGGATTATCTTCTTCATCTGCGCGAGGCAATCAAAATATGGCTGCAAAAATAACAAAACTCTTGCTGTTTTTGGGAACAATACGAGAATAGTCGTGTGTTTCTGCGGTGAAATCGTCTAGGGAATGCGACGTTTTCCGTGCTAGCACGACGATCCTGCCCTTGAAAGCAGACATCTGCAAGTTATCCACCACCCTATTGATAACCCACACGCGGCTTGCGCCAAAGGTTTTCTAATTTTGGCCTCGATTGCAATCTGCCACGCATGTTTATTGAGCCCAATTACGCAAATCATAAGTCTGGATGGATCGAGGTGGTCGTCGGAAGCATGTTTTCTGGCAAGACCGAGGAACTCATTCGACGCTTGCGCCGTGCGCAGATCGCCAATCAGGCGGTGGCGATTTTCAAGCCATCGATCGATACCCGCTACCATGAGACCAATGTCGTCTCACACCAAGGCTCGTCGATCCCCTCCAATGCCGTCACGAGTTCGCAACAGATATTGTTGCTCACCCAAGGAATCAAAGTCGTGGCCATCGACGAGGCGCAGTTTTTTGACCAGGGCATCGTCGATGTCGCCCGTCACCTCGCCAACGATGGCGTGCGCGTAATCGTCGCCGGCCTCGACATGGATTACACCGGCAAGCCGTTTGGGCCCATCCCAGCGCTACTCGCCAATGCCGAATTCGTCACGAAGGTGCATGCCATCTGCCAAAAGTGTGGAAGCCTCGCGAACTATTCATTTCGCAAAGCCGCCATCGATGCCCAAGTGCTCCTCGGCGAAAAAGACACCTACGAGCCGAGATGCCGCACCTGCTTTTACGAAGACTTCAAAGGCTGAGTGTTCTCGCAGCGAAGCTGTGAGATTGAGATTGAGAAACCGCATCGGGTTCAGCACAGCTAATCCCATATCGGGATCGCCGCAGGCAATTGAGTCTGCGCTCCATCGTCAATGGTCTCGACTAAAATTAGCTTTACGCTAAATCGCGTACACTATCAGTCTTGACCGAATCTACTTGTTCCGCTCCGCTTACCCTGATCCCCTGCTGTGATTTTCGATTGGAATGTATGGTTTGTGGGTTGCATTGGATTTTCTATCAATGCTATCCGTTTGAAATCATGTCCAAGGCGATGTAAATTCACCCCAAATTAGATGCATGAGAACTCTACTTCTGCTTTCATTGCTTTTGTCTTTCACGGGCAATCTTGTGGCTCAAAATGTGGGCATCGGCACCTCTAGCCCTCAACACAAGCTCCATGTGGCTGGCAACCACCGCGTCGATGGCGCGTTGATTCTGAATCCACCGGCAAACTTTGCGCCAGCTGCCACGATTGCAGTGCCCGACGGCATTTCCACGGCGATCATCAGCAACGCAGTAGGTAGCACCGCCAATTGGCTCACGCCCCCGGTAACCCCTTATGAAGGCCAATTGCTTTATGTCGTGAACCTCGACGACAATGCAGCGACCTTTGCGGGCTACACAATCACGGCGCTTACAGGCATCAATCATTTTGTCTATCTCAATGGTGCATGGCGGCAGGTGAGTGTGCAACCCGGCTCAGGCGGGGGCGGCGGATGGGCGCTCACAGGCGATGCCGGCACCTCACCGGGCACAGGACCCGGCCAAAATTTCATCGGCACGACCGATGCCAGAGACTGGGTGATGGCCACCAATTACACCGAGCGCGTGCGGCTCGGCGCTGCCGGCAC
>JANPHP010000115.1:0-2860 GCA_031424495.1 Bacteroidota bacterium
CGCGACGACAAGTTTGCCAACTTTGTCGGGCAGCCAGAGCGCATCAGCTTTGCGAGCGGCGATTTGCTCATCCTGTTCACCGACGGCATCACCGAGGCCCGCGACAACAAAATGGAGGAATTTGGGTTTGAACGGCTCAAAGAGATCGTGCGCCGCCTGCGCAAGACCGATAGCCGACTCATCGCCGAGACCCTCGTACAACAGGTGAAGGCCTTCACGGGCAACAAGATCGACGACGATTACAGTATATTGGTTATCAAATTTTTATGAGATCAACCAATTGGAACAAGAAACCGTAGAAAAAGAGAATGCAGATCCTAGAACATAAAAACGGGAAATACACCACCCTCACGCCCACGGGCGATTTGGATGCCAACTCCTCCATGCAGATGGATGAGAAGATTCAAGAAAGCATCGATCATGATGTGTACAATTTCCACATCGACTGCAGCGCTCTGCACTACATTTCCAGTGCGGGCCTCGGGGTCTTCATCTCCTTCATGGAGGTGCTCAATGCACATGACGGAAGGTTTGTGTTTTCAGGAATGGCTGAAAACGTGTACAAAGTGTTTCAATTGCTGGGCCTGGAGCAATTGATGACCATCGTGGCAACCAGGGAGGACGCAGACAAACTACTCGGTGCATGAAGACACATTACGTAGCCACTTGCTCCAAGCAGAGTTTACCCAAGATCAGAGCCTTTGTCGAGGAGGAGCTGCGTTCGCTCCATGTGCAAGAGTCCACGACCCATCAGCTGGTACTGGCGGTAGATGAGGCCTGCGCCAATAGCATCATCCATCATCATGAGTGCAACGAAGGCGAGCGCATCAAGCTGTCGATCAGCCTGCGGGGCAAGGAGCTGTTGATCGAGCTCACCGACAACGGCAAGCCTTTCCCAATCAATGATTATCGGCCCGAAGACCTCCAAGAGATCATTCGCAAGCGCACCAAAGGGGGGTTAGGCATCTTTTTGATCACCAAGATCATGGACAAAATCGAGGTCGTCGAGAATGAGGACCATTTTGTCTACAAGTTCATCAAATACATTTGATCGGCGCTCCATGTCACGACTTGTGACATGAATGCAAGCCTGTGTTCGCAGCCATTGCGAATGTCGTTTTGGCAGACTGATTCACGATATTTCCAGTCGATCAGGATCGGCTAGCAATATCCCTCACCTTTTATTGCCAAAAATTCCCCAAAAAGCTTAAATTTGCCCTCTCAAATTGTGAACCAAGGATTTAATGCAATGAGAAAACAGGGAATCATCGTTTTTCTTCTCGCTTTTGCGCTTTTTGCTGTTCAAACCGCAGCTTTTGGAGCTGACCTTGCTGGCGGGAAACCTGGTGGCAAGACCAAATCCAACAAAAAAGATCCAGCGCTTTTAGTGTTTCCAGGCAAAGACACTGTCCAGAAAAGCGACTTTGAGTACGTCTATCAAAAGAACAACGGCGGCTGGGATGCCGTCAAGAGCCATACCCAAGCCCAATTCAAGGAATACTTGGCGCTCTACATCAATTTCAAACGCAAAGTCCTCGAGGCCGAGGCCAATGGCCTTCAAAACTCTGAAGCTTTCAAAACCGAATTTGAAGGCTACCGCAAGCAGCTTGCCCAGCCCTATCTGGTCGACAAAAGCAGCCAAGAAGAGCTGGTGCACGAGGCTTATGACCGTGGCAAGGAATTGGTGTCGGCAACGCATATCTTGATCAATTGTGGTCTGGATGCTACGCCTGAAGATTCGATGCGTGCCTACAAAAAAATCATGGCCATTCGCGACTCGATCGTAAACAATGGCAAAGATTTTAGCGAAATGGCCGTGCGCCACAGCACTGATCCAAGCGCCAAGAGCAACAAAGGCGACTTGGGCTATTTCAGCGCATTTGACATGGTTTATCCCTTTGAGACCGGAGCCTTCAACACCAAAGTCGGCGAGGTTTCCAAGCCTGTGCGCTCGAGCTTTGGCTACCACATCATCAAAGTCATGGACCGCGTGCCAAACACCGGCAAAAAGACTGTAGCCCACATCATCATCCGTGTAGGTGCTCAATACACCGCCAAAACTGAAGATCAAGCGAAAACGATGATCGCTGAAATCTATCAAAAGCTCAAGGCTGGCGCTGACTGGAACGAGATCTGTGAAAAATACAGCGACGACCCCAATACCGCCAAAAAAGGCGGTAGCTTGGGCCAAGGTCGCCTCATCCCTGAGATGGAAACCATCAAGCGCAAGCTGGGAGCAGGCGATTTCTCTGAGCCTTTCACGACCACCTTTGGTCACCACATCTTGAAAGTGACCGAGGTCGAGCCGATCAAGAGCTTTGAAGAGGCCGCCCCTGAACTCAAAACCCGTATCGCGCGTGATGCACGCAGCACGATCAGCCGCGAGCGCCTCATCGCCCGCGTGAAAAAAGAATACAACTATCAGCAGCAAAACGACGGCATCGCCAAGTTGGTGAAGGCCATCGACGACCAAGGCGCAGCTGGTATCTATGTCAAAGGATTCTGGAAACCAGCCGACTCTTTGCACAAAGCACTCTATAACTTGCCTGTGTACACCATCGGTGATGGCAACCAAAAGAAGACCGGCACCGTGCGTAACTACATCGATTGGTACGTGACTGCCCACAAAGGCTATGACGGCGCAACCACTCAGCAGGTCACAGACAAGCTGTTCCCGATGTTTGTGGAGCAAGAAATCCTGAACTATGAGGAGCAGCAGCTGCCCAAAAAGCATCGTGAATACCGCGAATTGCTGAAGGAATACCGTGATGGCATTTTGCTCTTCACGCTCACCGAAGACAAAGTGTGGCGCAAAGCCGTCGAGGACACCACCGGCCTCAAGAAATACTACAACGACAAC
>JANPHP010000116.1:0-22334 GCA_031424495.1 Bacteroidota bacterium
TCTTTGCAGACCACCCCGCCATCAATCAACAAACGGAGATCATTATACGGTAGAGGAAATCACTTGGGTCGGGATTATGCCTCAAACGCGATGCCTAGTCCCACTAGAGGGTGTCATTGGGATGAACGGACTAGAATTATGCTCTGGCGCCTGTTTTCTTGAAACTTGGATTTTTAAAACAAAGAACGAATTACACTTAATATAGGTAGTATGAGAAATCAACCATGGCAAATGTACAGGGGTGGCTGGGGGCAGCAAAGGAAATAAAAGCCAAAAGGTAACGCAGGAATGTGTGCCAGAATCACCAATTCGAGGATTGGGGGACTTGGAAACAGGCCTTACGCAAAACGGGCAGACCTGAGGCCTGCCCGTTTTTCCTTGCTGAGCTTTCATTCGAAGGATGGATGCTCTCCACAATCGATGACTAACCCTTCCCAAGGAACCGATTTTGAGTCCAATATCTTCCCTGGCGTCTGCAAATGCTGACTACCGGGGAAAGAGACTCATCGATCGCATTGACAAAACTCTAACTGCCTCCAAGTAAGGCTTCATTCATCAAAACCACATGGAAAAATCTAAGAAAAGGTAACGCAAGATGGCCTCGGAAATTTTCGTAAATTTGATGCTTGAAGTAAAAATTGTAATGCTGCAGCAAAAGACACTCGATTTTTTGGCAGACCTCCGCGAGAACAACACCCGCGAATGGTTTGAGCTGAACCGTAAAAGGTATGAAGCCGCGAAAAAAGATGTGGAGCAAGGTGTGAACCTCCTGCTCTCTGGGGTTGCAAATTTTGACGAGAGCCTGCAAGGCTTGGAGGCAAAATCGGTGATGTTTCGCATTTTCAAGGATGTTCGTTTTTCCAAGGACAAGAGTCCCTACAAAACGAATATGGGCGCTTGGATGGCTGGCGGCGGTAAAAACAGCGTTTCTGCCGGGTACTACCTGCACATCGAGGCTGGCGACAAGTCATTTTTAGCCGGCGGCAGTTATATGCCTCCGGCAAATGTGCTCAAGGCCATCCGTGAAGCGATCGACTATGACCAAGAAGGCTTGCGTGAGATCCTGAATGCCAAAAGCTTTGTGAAAAATTTTGGGAAACTTGGTGGCGAAACGCTGAAAACAACTCCAAAAGGGTATGACAAGGATCATCCAGCAATCGATCTCCTTCGCCACAAGAGCTTCGTCGTGTCCCATCCGATCACTGACAAGGAACTTGTAGCACCCGGTTTTGTCACGTCTGCTGTCAAGGTTTTTGAAACCATGCAGCCATTGACGATATTTTTGAATCGCGCCATCGCAGAAGCCAAACCCGAATAAGGGATGCTCATTGGACGCAGAAGGTTAGCTAAGTGGAGGCGTATGATCAGGAAGAGAACAGTATTTTTCAAGGAATTCTTGAAAAAGGGAAATCAGAACGGGTCGATCACACCAAGTTCGATTTTCCTATGCCGTAAAATGATCTCGCGGATCGATTTTGCCGCGGCAAAATGTATCGTCGAGCTCGGTCCAGGCGAAGGTGTCATCACCCGTGAGATCATCAAAAAAATGGGGCCTGAAACGCAGCTTTTCTTGTTTGAAATGAACAAGGGCTTTATCGACGAATTTCTGCAGTACAAAGATCCAAACATCCATGTGATCAATGATTCGGCCGAATTCATCGCCAAGCACCTCAAGGAGCATGGCATCGATAAGGTGGATTGCGTGATTTCCTCGCTTCCGTTGAGTCTTTTTGATCCGGCGCTCAAAGAAAGGATTCTTGACGAGTCGCAAAGCGTGCTCCGCCCCAATGGCGTGTACATGCAATACATGTACTTCACCGACATGGCAGAGCACTTCAAGCAGCGGTTCAAAACCGTAGAACGTGATTTTGTCCCCCTCAATTTGCCGCCTGCATTCGTCTATACCTGCCACAACTGAGCAGGTGATATCAATTGAAAGGCCCTTCATCCGTAGATGAAGGGCCTTTCAATTTGTACATGCGCCAGCCGATCAAAGACTAGCCATGGCCTGCTTCAGATCAGCCTCAGTGATCTTGGCGAGGCTGATGTTGGCAACATTTCCTGCTTTGGTGACCACAGGAGTCGTTTGCATATAGGCGCCATCGCCGATGCTGTAGCCGATGGTGACGACCTTTGCTTTCATACCCGAAGGGATGTTTTCAAAGGTGAATGAGCCGTTGCCGCTTGGATGACCCTCAATCACAGCATTCAATTCATCAAAAACCAAGAAGGATTTGGCTTTGTTGAGCAGCTCCTTATTGGTCACGCTTGCAACGACACTCACGCGTGGGGCTTTTTCATTGTAAAAGCGGTCACAATTGATCCAGCCGAGCTCCGTGACAGCAAATGCATTCTTGGCAAAGTTCTGTGCCTTCTCCTCTTCCATGTATTCGCGGATGGCGGCAAGCACTTGCGGATTGTTGAACGCATCGGCATTTCCAGCCAAGGAGGCAAACATGTTTTCCCCCTCATTGCCAGTCACAGGCTCGTTGGGCGAAATCTCCAAGTAAAATTGCTTGGTGCCTTGCGATGCCAGCGACATATCGAATTGCAGCGTTTGTGCAACCTCTTCAATCGCGAGGCGATAACAAGGATTGCGACCTGTGAGGGTTTTGGCAGAGATCACGCGCCCATTGTCGTCGGTGCGCATCTCGAGGTATACACGGTCATTGCCGACACACTTGTAGCCCGTACGCAACATCGCCATCACATAACCATTCACATTGTGACCACCATCCAAAAATTGAAAATTGGTGGGATTCACCTTGCCATAGTCCAAAAACAAGGGCATAGCGACATCCTTTGCTGCTCCCAGCTTGTCCATCGGATGGGCGTTTGCGGTAGGAGCCTCTGTCATCGGCACCCAATTCATCTCCCCACTTGCACTGTACTGCCCCTTGAAGAGCTGCATGTCGGGAATGTAGCCGCCGGGAAAATTGACCAAGACAGACTTGCCTGGAGCTAGATGCAATTGCTTGCCATCTGCGATCGCCTCAATTTTGATCACGCCTCCAGAGACCAACATACGGCCATCAGAAACCGTGGGCAAATTGCTGAGGATAAGTTCAGATTTGTTGGCGACTTCGGTGAGCAAAATCTCGACATCCTTGGCGACAGGGCTTCCATCGGGATAGAGAAATGCGTCGGCTGGAATGAGGAGCTCAGTGCCTTCCTCTCCTATCATGACCAACGGACGATGTGGCTGCTGATAATGGTGCGACTCCGGTGCACGGGTTTTTTCCAACAAGTGGAGGCATTCATTTTCTCGGTCTTTTTGCCCAGGCGTCTCATCGTTTCCACCACCTGCTGCCTGCCCACCGGGCTGGGCAAAAAGCAATGCGGAAAGCAACATTCCTGTCACAAACAATCCTGCGAAGCGGACTGTGCTAAAAATAGCATTGTTGGGAGTCTTCATGGGCATGGCAAATAGTGAGATTTCTATTGAAAAACCCGAAGCGTAACAATTCACGCATTCGGAATATGATTACGAACGACGAATGAGCACTCCTTATTGTATAAGGAGATGAAAATTATGTCGAATAGTACTGACTTACAAGGGGTGTAGGAAAATTTACACTTTTCTTTTCCTGCAGCGATGACTCAGTTATTGTCGGTGTCTGGCACCGGACTAGGCACATTTCCAGGCGTATTGGGGTCCTTGAGTGGACCTCCATCTGGGCTGCCATACAATTGCTTGAGATTTTCGAGGTTTTTACGCTCTTCCGGATACATGCGCACAAGCCAGATGTATTTCTGCCTTTTGATCAGCTCACGTATCATGATTTCCTTGGTTTCTTCCTTGGAAAGCTTGTGCATGTTCAGCTTGGCTTCGCCCTTCTCGTTGCGTCCAAGGCCCTGAATTGTCGAAACGATGATTCTGATCGGATAGTAGGTCCCCTTTTTCACAACGTAGTCTTCGACCACCGCAAGGCCTTTGGAGGTCTCAACGATATTGCCCTGAGAGACACCACTGTAGCGATCCTCCAACTTACAAAACAGGCGGTGTCTCGTGAACTGAAACTTGATTTCCTTCCCTATCTTTTCCATCGCGGTTGTGTGGTCGCGAATGTTGGGGTCACAGGCAATTTTCACTTTGTTGAGGTCAGCATGCCGCATCCTGATCTCGGTGCAGCTGAGCCCCGACATGTCCTTGTGTTTGATCACCATCAAGGGATAACACTTGAGGCTGAGGTCTTGATGGGTAATGCGCACGGCAGGCTTGTAGCAAGCGTTGCTGAGGCTCTTATGGCTCACTTTGTACCGCGGCAAACAGGCCGATGACAGATTTTGATGCTTTACTTTGGGAGTGGGGTAGCATTTGCTCTGCACATCCATGTGCTTGATGCGCACCCGAGGGTAGCAATTTTGCGAAAGATCCTTGTGGTTTACGTTGATGCGCGGATAGCATACTTGAGCCAAGTCTTTGTGCTTGAGTTGCATCCGCGGATAACATGCCGTGTTGAGGCCATGCGTGCTCAGTTTCTTTTGATCCTTGCGAAGTTGCTTCTGTGCCAAATTGCCAAAGGGGTTCCGAGCCGTGTTCAGATTTTTGTGTCGCACACCGATCGTCGGTGGATAGAAGCGGTTCATGTTGCGATGCTGAGCTTGCACAAGTGGCGGCCGCTTCAAATTGAGCGAACGATGCGCAGCGTTGGCAACGTTTTGCTTGCGTTGGTTCAGGTACATGTGGCGCGACTGCACATGCGGAGGATAAAAGCGATTCAGGTTGCGGTGCCTTGCATTGGCGACGGGCTGCCGATAGGTATTGAGACTGCGGTGTTGTGCACCCGCGACCCGCTGGCGGTATAGGTTCAGGTTGCGGTGATTGGCACGGGCGACTTGTTGGCGATAGGTATTGAGGCTGCGATGGCGAGGGCCGGCAATTCGCTGGTTGTAGCGATTCAAGTTCTGGTGACGGCTCGCCACGGCTGGCGAACGGTAGGCATTCAAGTTGCGGTGACGTGATCCAGCCACCTGTTGGCGGTACCGATTGGTGTTGGAGTGGCGGCTAGAGGCGACGCCTTGGCGGTAACGATTCAGGTTTTGGTGACGGCTAGAGGCGACGCCTTGGCGGTAGCGGTTCAGGTTTTGGTGGCGGCTGGCGGCGATGCGCTGGCTATTGCGGTTGAGGTTTTGATGGGCGGGACGGCGCGGGCCACGCTGCGTGTATCGGCTCAAGCTGCGGTGAGAGGCCTGGGTACTACCTTGGCGGTAGCGGCCCAGATTTGCATGAGGCTGCCGGCTCGGCTGCCGCTGTGCATAGTTGCTGAGGCTGCGGTGCGTGGGGCGCGAAGTGCGCTGGTTGTTGCGGTTGAGATTTTGGTGACGGCGCGGACCAGGGCCGCGCTGGGTATAGCGGCTCAGGTTGCGGTGAGCAGCTGGGCTAGCCTGCTGCCTGCGATTGGTGGCGCTCAGGTTTTGGTGGCGCTGCTTGCCGGGGCCGCGCTGCGTATAGCGGCTCAGGTTGCGGTGAGCGGCAGGGCTAGCCTGCTGCCGACGGTTGTTGCGGCTGAGATTTTGGTGGCGGCGTGGGCCGGGGCCACGCTGACTGTAGTTGTTTACGCTGCGGTGATTTTGCTGGCGAGCCCGCTGCGGGGTGGATCGCGTGCTCAGGTTGCGGTGCGACTGTGCAGCCTGGCGCTGCTGAGGGCGCTTGGTGCTGAGCGATGCATGACTGCGGGTGCGACTTTTCTGTTGTATTTGTTTCTGGCTGAGTGAGCGGTGGCTAGCGCTGCGCGTGCTTTGGCGTTGCCGCTGCGTGCTCAAATTTTGGTGGCGGCGCGGCCCTGCAGATCTGCTGCGGTAGGTGCGCTGACTCAGCGACCGATGGGTGGTGTTGCGACGCTGCGTTTGCACACGCTTGCGGCTCAGATTCTTGTGGGTGCGTGCGAGTCCCTTTTGGCGAAAACGACTGAGATTTTGTTGTTTATTGCGCAGGCGGTCAGCGCGTTGTTGTCGGCTATGGTTTCCTTGTGGCGTATAAATGCGAGGCTTTTGGCGTGCAGCAGGTGATACCCGCTGCGCCATCAGTTCCCGAGGGAATACCACCATCAACAAAAGGATGATGCTGGCAAGGAAATATTTGAAAACCGCCTTGATACTTCGGCCTCGCTATTAACACTTCAATACCTGTGCGCCAAGATACAACATTCAAAATTGATCGCCAAGGTTTTCCACATTGATTGTGGACAAACATTGAAAATCATTGAAATCTTTGCAATTCGGGGGATGCGGGGGATTCAAAAAAAGAAAGATGAATCACCACTTTTGGAAGCAAAATATCCCCTCCAACGACATCGATGGAGGGGACATTTCTATGACGGCTTATTCGCGAACGATGAGCTCGCACTGTTCCTTGCCAGAGCAAGTCGAGATGAGTTGGCCATCTTTGTAGTATTCGATTTTACCCCAATACTCATGGCACTCGTCGATTGCTGGATAAAACAGCACTTGAAACGTGTCCACGCCAAAGGTGTCTTTGGTCACGATGTACATGTAGTTGTAGCTTTTGCCTTTCTGTGCCGTCTTGGGGGAGGTAGAATAAGGAAACGGCCCGATCTTGCCATCGCCCAATGATTCAGAGATCGGCGCAAATGGTCCAGAAGCGCCATTGGTACTCAACAACACGCTCACATTGTTGGGCCTCCACACGGTGGAAGCATAGTTGGCATTGTTGGAGTCTACCAAATAGGTGACTGCAAAGAACTGCCCGGTAGCAGCAATTGTGATCGTACCACTCTCTTTGCATTTGTCACATCCCTGCGACAAAAAGATCAACGCAGGGGCGATCAACATGAACAACAACAAAGACTTCAATTTCATAGTCGAATACTTTTTTTGACAGTCAAAATGGATTCTTCAAAGGTAACAATTTAAAGAATGCCTAAAGTCCGCATTCTCTGCAAAAATGCCAAATTTATTCTTTGCGCTTGACCAATACCATCGCCGACGCTGAAGGCGGCAATTCAAAATACAATCGATGATTGCAACAAGCACAATTGGAGGAAACCATTGCAATAATATGTAAATATTCGCCCGAATGCAATCATTTTGTCGGCGATTCTTCTACTTTTTCTCGGATTCGTAAGCGTAGCACACATTGCACGCTTTCCATTGAGGGCTGTTCATAACGCCCGCTGCTTTGCTGCCAGCAGCCTTACATTTGCATTTCAACGCATCTTTTGACCCCATGGATTTTATCCCACCCCAATTACAGGCTTATAGTGAGCGGTTTACGAGCCCGGAACCAGCGCTTCTAGCTGCCCTCAATGAAGAAACTTGGCGCAATGTGGCCCGGCCACGCATGCTTTCGGGCCACATCCAGGGTCGCATGTTGTCCCTCTTTTCCAAAATGTTGCAGCCACAACGCATTCTCGAAATCGGCACCTACACTGGCTACTCGGCCATTTGCCTTGCTGAGGGCCTGGCCCCCAATGGCAGTTTGGTCACAATCGACATCGACGGCGGCCTAGAGGAAATGGTCCTACGCTATTTTGAGCGAGCCGGCTTGGGTGACCGCGCTCAGATGATCATCGGCGATGCCCGCGAGATCGTCCCGACACTGCAAGGCACATTTGACCTCGTTTTCATCGATGCCGACAAAGAAAGCTATTGTGCTTACCTCGACCTGATCTTACCCAGAATGCGCTCAGGTGGCTTGATTCTTGCCGACAACGTGCTGTGGAGCGGCATGGTACTTGATCCCAAAATCCAAGACATCGAAACCCAAGGCCTGCGCGATTTCGTACAAAAAGTCGCTGCCACAGATGGCATTGAGTTTGTACTTCTCCCAGTGAGAGACGGCATCATGGCCGTCATGAAGCAATAAAACGATGAAAAATACGCTGATTGTGCTCTTGGGCCTGTTGCTGCTGCCAGCCGCTTGCTTGCTCGCAGAGGTGCCCGAACACATGCGCTTCTGCGACATCGAGCTCAGCTTGGATGCTGGCGCACGCACCAAAATCGAAGAAATCACGACCAAACTCAAGCGCTCTCCTGCACATTTTCAGTCATTGGTCGACCGCGCAAACATCTATTTCCCCTTTATTGAAGAAGCATTTGACCTCAGGGGCGTGCCACAAGATCTCAAATACATCGTGATCCAAGAGAGTGCGATGGTCGCCGATGCCGTGTCTTCATCCAACGCGGTCGGTTATTGGCAATTTAAGGAGGCCTCAGCTCGCGAATCAGGACTGCAGATCGACGCGTTTGTCGATGAGCGCAAGCACATTTTCCAAGCTTCTTTGGCGGCCGCAAAGTATTTCTACACCATTGCCCGCTATTACGACAACTATCTCTACGCGGTGATCGGCTACAATAGAGGCCCTGTGGGTGCGATCCCCTTTACCGATGAGCATGCTTTTGGCAGACGCAAGATGGAGGTGACAGGCGACACCCACTGGTATGCACTGCATGCATTGGCCCACAAAATTGCTTTTGAGAATGCGCTTGGTAAAAGCGACCCGCCGATGTGGCTCCAACCCATGAATACCCATGGCGAATCAGATGTGCAAACCCTCGCTACAGCTGAGAATTTGAGTCTGGAAGACTTCAAAAAATACAACTCTTGGATCAATGGCAGCAAACTGCCCGAGGGAAAGGACTTCATTTACTACGTGCCGCGCAAGGGTAAGCCTGAGCGCGCGCTGCTGCGACATGTGGGTGGCGAGGCCAAACAAATCGGCGAACTGACGGTCCACACTCCTGTAAAACCCATCGACAAACCCAAGCCTGCATTGGTCACGACACCCGAAACCCGCGATACTCGCAAGTTTGACTATGTGGAGCCACTCGATGATGTAGATTACGGAGAGGAATATGTGCGCGTACGGGAAAATGAGAGCCTCGTCGAGATTGCCGTTCGCAACCACCTGCGCATCCGAAAGCTTCAGGAAATCAATGGGTTTGTCAATTACCACCGGCCCGCAATGGGTGACATCGTCTACTTAAAGCCCGCAAAGTCGCGCCACTTCCACATCGTGCAAGCCGGCGAATCCCTTGGTAGCATCGCTGAAAAATACGAGACGACCGTCGAAAAATTACGCGCCAAAAACCGAATGAGCGGCAACAATGTCTATGCTGGGCAGAAACTCAGCCTCAAACTGAAGGTCGCAAAAGGTCAAAAGCCCATACTCCTTGCACAACCGAGCACGGCCACAGTCGAGGAAACCGAAGAAGTGGTCGAGCCGGAGGTAGTCGTTGAAACCAAGAAACCGATCCAAATCGCCGCAGGAGCCGGCATATTGGAAACCGACCCCGCAAGCTATCGCCTTGCGGCTTTTGAGTCCAAAATGGTCACCCATACCGTGGGGCCCAAAGAGTCGCTCTGGAAAATCGCCAAGAAGTATGGCGCCTATGCAGACGTGATCAAAAAACTCAACAATCTCAGCAGTAGCGAACTCAAGGAAGGACAACAGCTCAAAGTCTTGCAAGTCACTGATTCGCAATAACCTATTTCATTCCATCGGGACAGTGGTCGTCGTGCTCATCCAGCATTTCAAGGGGTAGGTATCGCCTGGTTTGAAACCGACAAAGGCTATCTCATCAGCTGTCGGGGCAAGGCTTTTGTAGGCATACAGCCGTTCATTGGCCTGTGTGGCATAATTGGCGTCGACATTGAGGAGGTCTTTGCAGAGGTCCATGAGCAGCCAATAAATCCCCTTGCGCTCAAATGCTGACATCGTGCAGGCATTGCTCCCCTCCAAATACAAGTCCATGAGCCGGATGTAGGGCTCGCCCCAATCGGGAAGGGCAAGCATTGCTGCGCGGATGCTGTTTCTGGCGCTACGGTAGTCTGCCTCGGCGAGCCATGTTTGCGCGACTTGGAGATGGTCCATGGCTTGCAGCCGTGCTTCAGGCTCCAATGCGATGGCCCGCGACCATTGGTCGCGGCTTGCGGCCCATTCCTTGCGGTTGAAGGCTGCAGCCCCGGCAAGGCGCCGCATGCTAGCCTGCTCAGCAGCAGCCAAAGCGACTTGCAAGGCCGCCTGCCACAAGGCAGGCGCATCGCAACCCTGCAATTCGTAGAGCACCAAAAACGTACCGCAAGCATCTGCAGGCAGCTTTTGGGCCTCAATGGCCTCGCCAAAATTGGCAACGATTTGGCCGCAATCGGGAAGCTTGTCACGCATCTTCAGGCGTGATGCCTCACGCAAATGCGCGCAGTGCGTGGCTTCTTCACCACCTTGCAGCTCCTTGAGCAACAAGGCACGATCGATCAAGGCCCAGTTGGAAACGGCCTCTTTCAGGAGAATGCGCTGCTGCTCATACTCAGCAACCACGCAATCCAATGCTGCGGCGATGAGAAATGTAGACGCTTCGTCGGGACTTGCAGAGATGCCTTCGATCGCCCATCTGCGGCATGTTTTTGCGTATTTCATCGGCCGCAAAAGTCCCAAGCCTGCTCGGCTCAGCAGCCAATGGCCGCGACGATCTGCATCGTGGCGCAATCCAATTTCATAAATGCGTAGCAAGGTCGCTGCTTGCTCATCCGACAACATGCCATCGCTACCCGATTGATTTTGGAAACATTGCAGCAAGGCATCTGCCAGTGTCGGTGCTTGTAAGGAATCGCTGCGCAGGATCTCCTGAAGACGGGCTTGCAAGGTTGCACAATCATCGGTTGCAGTTACAGTAGCGGGGGCTTCAGGCGCAAATGAAGGCGCTTCAATTCGCATTGGCATTCCCCATAGGGGCACAAACCCACCCCAAAAGATGAGCAATCCCATTACCGGAGCGAAACGCGATAACCTTGCCATGGCGGCAAATTTACACAACTTGAAACAGAAGTGAATCAGGCGTTTGCGCTTAGGCAATGCGCGTCAGTCGATACGGCGCTTGATGAACCAAATATCGTTCAGGTTCACGCCCAAGCGGAATTGGATCGTGCTCTCCTGAAGCAGATTGCCTTCCAGGGTGCCTCGGCGACTCAGGTTGATGCCGAGGTTGATGCGCGAGTAGTTTTGACTCACCGGATTGTAAAATCCGATCGGGAGACCCACGCCTGCCGTGACGCCGATCTCGTTGATCGGTTGATTGTCAAGGGTGAGAAAGGTCTGCTTGTAATACCCGCCGATGCGGTAGGCGATCTTGCGGCCAAACTTGGTGGAGCGAATCTCAGGTATCCATTCGCCACCAATGTGCGCGCTGAGGGATTTGTGCAGAGAATTGGCTTCGTTGAAATAGTTGAACTGTGCCCAATTTTGCATCGTCACATCGGCGCCGATCATCCAATTGTTGGGCTTGGAAAAGCTCAGTCCAAAACCCACTTTGCTGGGCATCTGCACCTTACCGGTGTCGAGGCTCAAGGTATCGTAGATGCCCGAATTGGTATAACGAACGACTTGCGATCCATTGAGACCAAATCCAGGGTCAAAAGTACCTCCAAGACGCACCATGTAGCGCTGGGTCTTGAATTGTGTATTGTCCTTCTTTCCCGCCTCGATATCGGCCTTTTCTTGGTCCAACTGCTGCTTGCGGAGGTTAATTTTATCGACCCGAGTACCAAAGTGGGCGAAAGCGTCGGTGGTTTCTTTCTTTGCGGATTTGATTTCTTGGAGGATGGTTTTACGCATCTTTTCCAACTTATAGGCTTGGTCTTGCAACTTGCCGATTTCTTTGGAGTTGTTGTGCTCATCGACCATCAGACTTTTCACCGTCGCATCAAGGCGTTCCTTTTCGGTGCCTAACTTGTCAGCTTCAGCTTGTTTTTTGATCTCCAAAGCGCCTTGTTTGCCACCCTCTTTTTCGAGGGCAGCTTTTTCCTTGGCTACGACGAGCAGCTCCTCGTCCAATTCCCCTTGCTGTTGAGCGATTTCTTTGATGCGATCTACTTTGATTTTCACGCTCAGTGTATCGCCATACTGCAAGCCGAGCTGCGGCGAAAAGCCTTTGACGGCGGCACGCTTTTCCGCAAAGCCTCCCCTGATCGTAGTGTTGTCCCAGGTAGAGGCATAGGTGTATTCCTGTGAACCAAAGGCGTATGCGAGGTTCACACCTGCTTGGACCCGCTTCAGGAAACGCACGCCAAACCCGACATACAATTGATTGAGTCCGCCATTGCCCACATATTGAGCGGTGAAGGCCTCGGTCGTGGTATCGACTAGGATGGAATCTCTTGTGCGCACATCGTAGCCCAATGAGCTGTAAGGCGCAATCCCCGCCACAATGCCAAAACCCTTGCGGTTTGCGAAGCCAAAGGAAACATTGTGAAACCCAGATGTCCCGAGATTTTGCGTGTTGTAATTGCTTTGCTGCTTGCTGTAAGTCACAAAGCCATTGAAATCAAAAGTGGTGAGTCGCAAGTCGGCATACGAGGCCGGATTGAGACGATTGATGGATGCTGCGTCAAAAGCACCGATGCCCACTTGCCCCATGCCAAAGCTGCGTGTGCTGCTTGCACTGAAGAGGTCGCCCAATCCATAATGCGAGTAGGGGGATATGGAAACCTGCGAATGGGCTGCCAATGTGGTCAAAAACAAAGCGGCAAAAAGCAGCGCAATTCTACTGTGCATGATGTAAAATAATGGAATTGATGCCGTACAGGAGCAAATTCGCGTCGACAAAGGTGATGCTTTTCAAATGATTTCCCAAAAAAACCGCGTCTCCGCCCGTCAAAAAGACCTTGAGCGTGGGACCGGCAAGTGCTTGGTACTGCGCGACAATGCCCTCAATCTCTGCAATGAGCCCATTCACGACCCCTGAGCGGATGCTTGTGGCCGTGTCATCGCCCACCAATTGCAGGCTCCCCTGCTCATCGAGCAGCGGCAATGCAGCTGTGAATTCATGCAGCGCGCGAAAGCGGCTGCGCAAACCGAGGGAGATGCCGCCGCCAATGTAGTCGCCTGCGGCGTCAACATACTCATAAGTGATCGCGGTACCCGCGTTCACCACGAGTACGGGGCTGCCTGGCACGCGACCTTGCGCCGCGACGGCTGCGCAGATGCGGTCCATGCCCAATGTCTCGGGCGTGCGGTAGCGATTGCCGATCGGCAAGGTGGTCGCACGGTCGATGCGCAACACTTGCAGGTGCGGCTGTGACTGGGCGAGGGTATGGGCGGCGGTGACCATTGCTTCCCTCCCAACGCTCACCCATCCGAGATATTTTGAAAGGGGGGAATATCGCTGCCAAGCCGCGCTGTCCATTGCTGCACCAGGAAACTCTGCATGTGGGTGCGCCGTCCTTTCCAGCAGGCGCTCGCCCTCAAAGTAGCCGAGCTTGACGCGGCTGTTGCCGATGTCGATCGCGATATTCAAAGCACAAATTTGATTTCTTTCACCCCGTAAAAATACAGCTTCTCCCCGTCTTGCACAGCAAGTCGACCATCGGCGTCTACGCCTGCGATGTGGGCGAGACGCGTTTCGTTTGCGATTTCCAGCAGCGTATCTTCTTGGTAACCAAAAAGATGCTGGAGGTAATCGTGCTCCGTTGCAGCGGCTCTGCCAGCACGCACAGCGAGGTAGCGGGCCTCGATGCGTTCGAGCAGGCCATCGAGCACAGCCTTCGTGTCCAGCATGCGGCCACCCTCCAAAGCGACGCTCGTCGCTTTGCCATGCAATGCTGGATCAAAATGGAGTTGGTTCACATTGAGCCCGATGCCGATGATCGCCGATCGGATCGAGCCTTGTTCGAGGGAGGTCTCGATCAAGATTCCAGATATTTTGCAGCGGTTCACGAGCAGGTCATTGGGCCATTTGATCTGCACGACAGCATCGGGCAGCAGTGCAGCGACCGTGTCACGCAGCGCGCAGGCAATCAATTTGTTCAACAAAAAAATCTGTCGCGCTGCGAGAAATCGCGGATAGAGGATGATGGAAAATGTGAGGTTCATGCCAGGTGCGGCATGCCATTTACTGCCTTGTTGGCCTCTACCAGCGGTTTGTTGTGGTGTCGAGACGACCGTGCCCTCGGCAGGATGGCCCTCCAAAAGGCTTGCTGCAAAGGTGTTGGTGGAGTCGACTGCAGGCAACTGCACAAAATTCTTCCCTATAAAAAGCGTATTCAAGCTGAGATTGTGCTAATTTTGCAGAAAGTTAAGCATTTGAATGAAGGTTAGCACTGCAATCTCTGCCAGACAGCTCGCAGATGCAGCGGTCGAGGCGCTGCAAGATAAAAAAGGACTGAATATCGTGATCATGGATTTGCGCAAGGTGCGCGGTGCCATCACTGATTATTTTGTGATATGCTCCGGCACATCCGACAAGCACGTGCAAGCCTTGAGCGACACGGTTTGGGAGCAGCTGCGGGTAAATTTCAAAGACAAGCCCATGAACATCGAGGGCCGCACACGCGGCGAATGGATGCTCATGGACTATGTGAACATTGTCGTCCACGTCTTTTTGGAAGACCACCGCAGATTTTACGACATCGAGAGCCTCTGGGCCGATGCCGAGATCGAGCGTGTGGCGCAGACTTGGTGAGACGTGGTGACACGAATCATTCGGTTCCGACATTTTTCCTAAATTAGCGATCATCTACCCCGATTTTCGGCTTTTGTCATGCGCATCGATCACCTCGTCATCCAGAATTTCAAGTGCTTCGAGGAGTTTGAAATGTCCTTGGAGCCCGGCGTAAATATCATCTATGGGGTGAATGGCGTAGGGAAGACCTCGATTTTGGAGGCGTTGACCAAAATCGCTGGAGGTTTCTTTATGGAAATACCGGAGATTGAAAGCCAACGATTCCACCAAAATGAATTCCGGTTGGAAACAAGGCTAGGCAAATTGGAATATCAAATGCCACTTCTGATATCAGGAAGTGGAGAGTCTATGGGCCGCCCTTTTTCCTACGACGCGGAAATCATCCCCACTGACGACCGCCCAGAGATTCACAATGAGAAGGATCTATCAGATACTGCCGCTAGAATCGTCAAGGAAGGGAAAAAGGAATCCCTCCCAGTTATCGCCTACTTCTCCTGCCGCCGTCTCTTCAATGAAAATGGCAATGGCCAATCCACAAAACCCATCGGCCGCTTCCTTGGCTACTACAACGCACTCAACGACCGCTCGATCCGCAAGGAAGTCGACAATTGGCTGAATGATGAGGCCACCAAGGCATTCAACGCCAAAGAAAATGGTCTACACGGCGATCCCTACAAAAGCCTGCAACTCATTTACGATACCCTGCTCGGCATATTCCCCGGCAAATACAAACGCGTCTATTACTACAAACCTGAAAGTGATGACCGCTTGACATCAGGGCTGTTTTTTGCGGACGAGGCTGGCACGATCACTTCCATGCAGATGATGAGCGACGGCTACCGCAACACGGTAAATCTCGTGCTGGAAATCGCTTGGCGCTGCGTGCAATTGAATGCTTTTCTCGGCCCCAATACGCTCTCAGAAACGGAGGGCATTGTGATGATCGATGAAATCGACCTGCATCTGCACCCGACCTTGCAGCAGCGCATCGTGGGCTTGCTCAAGGATACCTTTCCCAAGATTCAGTTTGTCATGACGACCCACAGCCCGCTGGTCTTGGGTTCGGCCGAATCGACCGCTTGGAAGCTAGAGGACGGAAAACTCATCCGACAACCCCAGCTTTTTGGGAAGGATGCCAACTACATCATCCGGCATTTCATGGGCGCAACTGATCGCTCGCCCGAGATCAATACGCTGATCAAAGAGTATTTCGCTTTGATCAATCAGCAAGAAGGGAGAGGCACGGCAGCATTGGCCATGCGGGCACAATTGGAGGAAATCGACCCCAATCTCACCGCCGAGGCAGATGTTTTGATTGAATTTTTGGAGGATTGACGCATGCTTTACGTCTACAAAGCTTCAGTGGTTCCTGCCGATTTTGCTGCGATTATCGGTCTTCACGCAGACTACAAGAGTCTCAGCGAAGCTGGGGCTGATCGCGATGCCATCAAACTCATCCTTCTGAACGAGCAGGGTTGCTTATGCGCTTTTTGCGAAAGACCGCTCGACATCAGCACCGCAACCATCGAGCATTTTCATCCCAAAAGCTCCTTCAAGCGGCTGCAACTGGATTACTACAATCTTTTCGCCTGCTGCAAAGTCTGCAATGAAAACAAAGGCGATCATCTGCTGCCTGCTTATATTTTTGACGATCGACTGAATGCCATGGATCCCAATCATCTGATCTTGAAACGTCATCGAGATTTTCAGATGTTCTACTATGCCATGGAGGGTGTAAACGATTGTTTCCTACGCGTCAAAAACCTTGAGAAACGCTCAGCTGACAAACGGCAAGACGACGCAGATTGGATGCTATTTCTCACAACCGAGGTGCTTGGACTCAATGACGCGAAGCGGTTGCGGGAGCCGCGCGGCAAAGCCTACTGGGAAGTCCTGACACGCACAAGAGCCATGTCCAAGGATGACCTGATCAAATTGTACCAAAAATATTGTACCCCACACGAAGAGCCATCGCCTATATCGGGACAGCCCTATTTGCGAAATGTGAGCTATCTCAGCATGAAATTGTATCTGGTCGCAGAGCGGCTCAGGCAAAAAGGTGTGGATATCTCTTCGCTTTGATCCGCCCTGCCGATGGCCTTTTATCCCCAACCCAAAATTCTCCCAAATTCTGCCTAAGTTACCGGACTCTGCTGATGCGATTGCTGCATTCGCCTGAGTAACTGCATGAAGTACCTTATCTGGACATTGCTAGCCGCGTGCACGCTCTACCTGGCGATGAATCTGCATTCCCGCACGGGCTATTTCAATTATAAGAGTGAGCTTTTTGCAGACAAGGTCGGGTACTACATTTACCTGCCGGCGACATTCATTTATGGATTCGATGCCGACGCTGTACCTGACGAGCTGCCGATGCTGGTCGGATGCGGCTTTTTTATGGATCACAACGACAAGATCTACACCAAATACCCGATCGGCGTGGCCATTTTACAAGCGCCATTCTTTCTCATCACGCATTACATCATCGCGCCGCTGTCGGGCTACGCCACCGACGGATTCTCTCCACCCTACCACAAAATGATCGATGTCGCGGCCTGGGCTTATATGCTGCTGGGGCTGATGCTCCTTGCGAAGATCTTGGGCGAATATTTCAAACCGACCATTGTTTGGCTCTCGGTGCTGGCATGCCTGCTCGGCACCAACCTGTTTTATTACCACGCGGTTGAGTCGGGGATGTCGCATGTCTATTCCTTCTTTTTGGCGACGGCCCTGTTGCGACTCACGCAGGTCATCCACAGGCGCGGGCAACTCACGCCCACGTTGGCTTTGCGTGTCGGCGCGGTGGCGGGCTTGCTCGTGCTCACGAGATTTACGAATGTGATGTTGCTGCCGATATTGCTCTTCTGGGAAGTCGGCAGCCTGAAAGCCTTGGCTTTGCGCATCAAGTTGTTCCTTTCGGGACCGGCCCTGTTGGCGATGCTTGCCATCCCGGCGACCTTGATCGCCGTGCAACTACTGTATTACAACTATCTCACAGGTAGCCCATTCCATTATGCTTACGAAGGAGAGCGCTTTGATTTCCTGCATCCCGAATTGCTCAAATTTTGGTTTTCGCCCCACAATGGATTGTTTATCTACGCACCGATCATGGCCTTTGCCTTGGTCGGGACGGTGCGCATGGTCGAACGGCGCATTGCTGGAGGCTGGTTTTTGATCGTCCTTTTTGGTGCGGCAAGCTTGGTTTTTGCATCTTGGTGGCAATGGTATTTTGGCTGTGCTTTTGGGGCTCGCTCTTTTGTGGAATACTATCCCCTTTTTATGGTCGCCTTTGCCTACTTCTTACAATGGATTGCCTCCAAATCGATTCCATGGCAAGTATGCACGCTAGCCCTTGTTTTGCCTTTGGTTGTGCTCACCTTCAAAAACGGCTACCTGTATCGCCTGTGCTATCTCGGCCAAGGGGATTGGGATTGGGGATATCTGGTGGAAATGGCTTGCAGGTTCTAAACGCTCATTGCCCAGAATCGAAATGCGGCGTGCCCACTTCCATCAGGCTCAAAATCGCGTCCACTACTTTCTCTGGCGTCTCGTACATGCCCATGTGGCTGGCTTCGGGGATGCGATTGAGCAGGGCGATGCCCAAATCTTGCAATTCCAGCCGACTGCGCTCGGGACTCACGAGGCCGTCGTGCCCGCCCGTGATGTACATGACGGGCACCTGCAAGCGCCCGATGGCCGTGCTGCGGTCAGGGCGATCGCGCATGATGCGGGTGAGGGCGATGATGGCCTCCACATCGGTCGGCGCGGTGATTTTATACAGTGTTTCCAACCAACTGGGCTCAGGATCGTGAAACAATCCGGGTACAAAGGCCCGCAGAAACGGCTCCTTGCCGTGTTCCTCCACAAACTGTATCGTCTTGCTGCGCATGTCACGGCGCTCGGGCGCATCACTGAGTGCGGTGGAATGCAACATTCCCAAACCCGCCAAGCGCTCTGGAAATTCGTCTGCAAAAGCTGCTGCGAGGTAGCCGCCGAGGCTGTGGCCGACCAAAACGCAGCGCTCGATCTCCAAGGCATCGAGCAAGTCGCGCAGCCAACAGGCTCCATCGTCGAGCGAGCGCCAACCCTTGCCCCAGGGCAGGCCGCCATGGCCGGGCATGTCGGGGCAGATGACGCGGCAAGAAATGCTGAGCTGGGCCAGCAACCCATCAAAAATGGCGTGGCTTTCACAAAATCCATGCAGCAGCAAGAGCACAGGCCCCGTGCCGACATCGACCAATTGCTGATCTTGAAGAAATGCTATGCGCGGTATTGTCTGCAAATCGCGGTTCAGACCACTTCGACGGTGAGTCCGCGGTCGAGCAGGGCGATGCTGCGGTTGATCATGTCGCGCTTCTCGCCGCTTTTGATGACATATTTGCCCTTGTAATGCACGATCAAGGCGCATTGCTCGGCCTGGGTGGGCGTGTGGTCGCAGACATCAACCAAGGATTGGATCACCCAATCAAAGGAATTGACATGGTCGTTGAACAACATGATGCTAAATGTTTCTGTTACAACCGTTTCGATCGCGGTTTGGACAAGCTCTTTGGTACTCATCTGGCTTAGAATTTAGGGACCTACAACAATGGATATCAATCGACGCTAATAAGCAAAAATAAGGAAATGCAGCACATTTTGCAAAATATGTACTAGCATTGTAGGCATTTTCACATTCGCATGATTCAGATTCTCTCTCCCACCGCGTTTCAAGACTACGAACTCATCGACTCCGGCCGGGGTGAGAAGCTCGAGCGCTTTGGCAAATACACCCTGTGCCGCCCAGAACCGCAGGCGCTCTGGAGCCCCAGCTTGAGCGAACAGGAGTGGAAAAAACTCGCTGACGCACGTTTTGTGCAGGACGGCTCAGCCTCGGGAGACTGGGAGCGCAGCAACAAAGCCATGCCCGACCAGTGGGTGATCGGCTACAACAAGGGCGAAATGAAGCTCCGCTTCCGCCTGGGCCTCACCAAGTTCAAGCACGTCGGCATCTTTCCTGAGCAGGCCGTGAATTGGGATTTTATCTATGAGCGCTGCAAACTCGTGAGCAAACCCAAGGTGCTGAACCTTTTTGCCTACACGGGCGGGGCGAGCCTAGCTGCGAAGGCAGGCGGGGCAGACGTGATCCACTGCGACTCGATCAAACAGGTCGTGAACTGGGCGGATGCAAACATGCAACTGAGCAAACTCGACGGCATCCGATGGCTGGTGGAGGATGCATTCAAGTTTGTGCTGCGCGAGGCAAAGCGCGGCAACCAATACGAAGGCATCATCATGGATCCGCCCGCTTGGGGCCACGGCCCCAAGGGCGAGAAGTGGAAACTCGAAGATCAGATCGACGAGCTCATGGGCCAAGTCGCGGCAATTCTCGCACCCCAAAAGAGCTTTTTGGTGATGAATGCCTATTCGCTGGGCTACTCGTCTTTGATTTTGGAAAATCTAGGGCGGAGCCACTTCAAGCCTGCCCACACCAAAAACCTCCAAATCGGCGAGTTGTGCCTGCCGGAGCGCTCAGGGCGCAAGCTGCCTGCGGGGGTATTTATGCGGTTTTATTCTTAATTTCCCCTCATGAAGCGACTTCTCATCCTTGCTGCATTCCCTCTTTTGCTGGCTGCAAACGCCCAAGCCCAGACGCCGGCCGACTCGGTCATGCTGCGCAAGCTGTTTGATGCGGCCATGACACAAGCCAAGTGCTATGAAAATCTGCGCCATCTCTGCAAGGATGTCGGCCACCGCCTCAGCGGCTCGGCCAATGCCGCCAAAGCTGTCGAATGGGCCGCTGCGACCATGCAGACCATGTCGCTCGACCGCGTAGAAAAGCAACCCTGCATGGTCACGCACTGGGAGCGCGGCGCTCCCGAAGTCGCCTATTTCAAAAGCAAAAACGGAAAAGTCACCGTGCCGATCCTTGCGCTCGGCAGCTCCATCGGCACGCCCAAAAAGGGCCTGACCGCTGAAATCGTCGAGGTCCAGGGCCTCGACCAAGTCAAAGCCCTGCCCGATGGCGCCCTCAAAGGCAAAATCGCCTTTTACAACCGCCCCATGAACCCAAAGGAGCTCGACACATTTGACGCCTACGGCGGCTGCGTCGACCAACGTGGGGCAGGCGCCATTGAGGCAGCCAAAAAAGGTGCGATTGGCGTCGTCGTGCGCTCCATGAACCTGCGCGCCGATGATTTCCCCCACACCGGCAACATGCGTTATGGCGACTCGACCGTCACCAAAATCCCAGCTTGCGCGATCAGCACCAACGGTGCCGACCTGCTTCATGCACAGTTGCAGGCCGACCCGCACTTGAAATTTTATTTCAAGATGAACTGCCAATCATTTCCCGACGCGCCGAGCCACAACGTGATCGGCGAAATCAAAGGCAGCACCTTTCCGAACGAAATCATTACGATTGGTGGCCACTTGGACTCCTGGGACGTGGGCGAGGGCGCGCATGACGACGGCACGGGCGTGGTGCAGGCGATGGAGGTCCTGAACTTGTTTCGGGCAATCGGTTATCAACCCAAGCGAACGATCAGGGCGGTGGCCTTCATGAACGAAGAAAATGGCATGAAAGGCGGTTTGGAATATGCGGCTCAGGCGAAGGCAAAAGGCGAAAAACATGTCGCAGCGATGGAGAGTGATCGCGGCGGATTTGCCCCCCGTGGTATCGAGGTGCAGGCGAATGCCGAAAATTCGGCATTTGTGATGCGTTACAAACCACTCTTCATTCCCTACATGGTGCACAACATTCAGACCGGTTATGGGGGCGTTGACATCAGCCCACTCAAAGCGCAGGGCGCTGGACTCTATGGCTATATGCCCGATCCTCAGCGCTATTTTGACTACCACCATGCTGATACCGATCGGTTTGAGGCCGTAAATAAGCGCGAACTGGAGCTCGGAGCTTGGACCATGGCCGCTTGGGTGTATCTTTTGAGCGAATATGGGCAGCCTAGCAATAGCCCTTATGAGCCCAAATGAGGGAGGAAGAATTAGGAATTAGGAATTAGGTTGATGGGCTTTGGGATGCCGAGCCACTAGGCCACCATCAATTCCCAATTTCCCGTTACTCATCAAGCAAGTACCACGAGCGAAAAGCTTTTGGCCCCCACTCAATTTCTAATTTCCCATTATTCATCAAGCAAGACCCACAAGCGAAAAGCTTTTGGGCCCCACTCAATTTCTCATTCCTAATTTCTCATCTCTAATCCCCTCGCTGCTGATTTCCAGAATTCAGACCTTGTTTTTGGCAGAATAATTTCCGTATTTTGCCCAGCATTTTCAAAAAACGAAAGTATTCGCAAAAGGATGAAAAATTTCATGTATGCTATGATCCTTACGCTTGCCATCGTGGCTGTCGGTTGCGGCAAGTCAGGTGAAGGCGATGCAGCCGATGCCGGCGTGCTCAAGGATAACAAAGACAGCGTCAGCTACGCGATTGGTTACGACATCGGTAAAAACTTTGCCACCCAAGGTGTCGAAGTCAATCTTGCCGTGTTTTCCAAAGCCCTCGAAGAAGGCCTTGCTGGCACCCCTCCAAAGCTTGATGAGCAACAATCACGTGCAGTGATGATGGCCTATCAGCAAGTGCTCCAAAAGAAGCAACAAGAGAAGCGTGCTGCTGAAGCTGGCACCAACATGGAAAAAAGCACCAAGTTCCTCGCCGAGAACAAGACGAAGGCTGGTGTGATCGAGCTGCCTAGCGGCTTGCAATACCAAGTGATCAAAGAAGGTACTGGCAAAAACCCTACCATCGATGACCAAGTCACCACCAACTATCACGGCACCTTGATGGACGGCAGCGTGTTTGACAGCAGCCGCGAGCGTGGCGAACCAGCTACTTTCCCCCTCAAAGGCGTGATCCAAGCTTGGCAGCAAATCCTTCCTTTGATGAAGGAAGGCTCGAGCTACAAAATCTGGTCTCC
>JANPHP010000117.1:0-11152 GCA_031424495.1 Bacteroidota bacterium
GCCGGGCGTGCCTACGAGACCAAATGCCTTACATACCCGCCGCAACATTGATTTTTGCAAGCATGGCAACAATATTCATCCAGAACTGAGGGCTATGTTCGCCAGAACCTCGCCTCCATTCCCCCCAAAACCATCGGCCCCATCCTGCATTGCGCAAGATGGGGCCGAATGATTTTACAACAGACTAGCTAGTTTATTGCACGATCAACCGCAGCGTTGCGAGCGAGGTTTGATTGGTGCGCACGAAGTACATGCCGGGCGCGACGGTCTCAGGAAGTTTGAAGCTGCCTTTGCCAGCGATGACATCGTAGCCTTGCACTTGACGTCCAGTGGCATCCATCAGCGTCAGAGCAACGTTGCCGAGGCCTGATGGTAGCTCGTACTGCACGCTGCTGCCGGCTGCAAGCACCGTTGGATAGATTTTCCAAGAGGTAAATCCGTCGATATTGGCCGCTTTTTGAGGCAAGCAATAATCAATGCGCGAAAACAAACCTGCTCCGCCATCGTCATCACTTGCTACCAAGGTATTCGTAGCGGTTTCGTACAGCTCCAATACCGTGTTGGTGCTAGAACCTGCAAATGGCAATGTCTCGATTTGCAGACACCTTGGAGCGCCAGCAACACAATTGTACCACAGGTTGTATTTGCCGCTCACACTGGCATCCGCACCGCGCACGACGATGTAGTATTGACCAGCCAAGACGGTGGTGATGTCGCGATCGTTTTGGGAAATGCAGAAATCATTCCATTGAAATCCAGCACACGACGATCCGCCATTGTGGGCTTGTGGAAGGGTATTGTCGGGCTCGTAGCTGTCGGTGGTGCACGATTGGCAGCCAGTGACGACCACTTGCCTGCAATATTGGCGCCTGCAGCTCACTTGACCGTTGGTGCGAACCTCGGTGACGCAAACGGTAAACGTGCCTGAGGATGTATAGGTATGTGTTCCAAATGAGCTGCCAGAGGTCACAACGGCTGACCCATCACCGTAATCAAATTCCCAATGATCGATCGCACATGGAGATGAGGAGCCAGAAACCCACAATTGCAGCACGCAAGGTGCCCCAAACTGGGTAAACAGCGTTCCAGGAGTGATGGGGCACACTTCACAAGGGTTGGTACAACCGGTGACCGTGATTTGGCCGCAGTAGGTCCAACGGCATTCCGTATTTCCAGTCCTGCGCACTTCGGTGACACAAACTGTATAGGTGCCATTGGCAGTGTAAAAATGTGGCTGCAATCCAAAGGTAGAATTGAAAGTCGTGCCGTCGCCAAAATCATATTCATAATGATCAACTGCACAAGTTCCCGACGATGCATTCACGCCTGCTATGACTTGGCAAGGTTGGCCACCGAGGTTGAGCACGAGCTGACCTGGCTGGTATTCACATTCTTTACAGCCAACGTTGCAACCGATGACTTGAATTGTCTGGCAATAGGTATAGGTGCAGGTATCGTTGCCACTTGCACGTATCTCGGTGACACAGATCGTGTAGGATCCTGATGTGTTATAGCTGTGCTGCGCAAATGGCGAAGTGGTATTCAGCCCAGTTCCATCACCAAAACTGTAGCGAAACCCAACCAATGGGCAAGCAGAGGATGATCCGCTCATCGTGATGCGCGCCAAACAGGGCGTAGGTTGCTGCACAGTCATCGTGCCAGGGGTGATCGTGCATGCACCGCAATTTTCATTGCAATTGGGTACGGTCACCGTGATGCAATTGGTGACTGAACAAACGCCACTAGGACCGGTCACTGAAAAGGTCACGCAGACGATGTAGACGCCTGGAGAAGTGTAGGTATGTGACCCAAACGCACCCGTCGTGTTTGGGCTACCATCGCCATAGCTCCAAACCGTGGGGAGATATGGACATCGCGAGCTCGCACCAGAGGCGACAAACCCATATTGGCAACGGCCAAGATTCACAATCGACGGGGATGGGGCTGTGAGTTGGCACTCTGCGCAACCATCTGTTTGGGCCTGGCCGAAGGAAAAAAGGCCCAATGCGCAAATCGCAAACAAGCCTCGCAAGAGCAGTTGTTTAACTAATGTCATAACGTTACTATTTTTTTGCAGAAAATCAGGCAAAATTGCCTGTCGCAACTTATCTCCATTTAGTCACAATAATCAAAACAATCCAACAACACATCTATCATCAGCCAACATATAGTTATTTGCACCCAATTATAAGGCGCCCAGAAGCACCAAGTGCAATAACGTGCCCTTTTCGATGCCGAATAAAATTTCGCCATTTCAACACTACTGCCTACCAGCCACAACTATATTCCGCAAAAAATCAAATGTTCGTATAAACTTACAGCGTGGAAAGTTCGTCACCAACGTTTGACCGCCGCCCCAGCGGGCAGCACGATGGACAAGGAAAAATTTCCAAATCACAGGCAGATGCTGGGTCCATGCAGCGCGGGGCCTATGCGAATCCGACAAATTTCTGTACCTTGGCTCTTGCAGTTTCCGGTTGCGAGCCTGCCATTTGCGCGAAACACTTTCATCAAATTTTGCCACCATGCAATTAACAGGTCAAGAAAATATCGCCGCGCGCAAAGTGAGGCACTTTGCAGTGTATAAGTCCGCCAAGCTCATCTTCAAGGCCGAGGCCAAGCCCGGCCTGCTACAATCGGTCGGCCAAACCGGAACAGGCCCCAAGCACGCTTGGATCAACACACTCGCTTTTCGCAGCAGCGGCGAGCAAGAGTGGCTCGCACTCTTGCGGCAGGCCAAAAATTTTGATGGCTTCCTCAAATTGCTCATCGCCAATGGCTATGACCTCTTTTCTGTGGACAAAGTGGCTGCCCCGCTCGCCATCGCCGAGGGCCACCGCATCGTCGAGGGCGATGTCGCTGTAGGTGTAATTTGGAGCCACGCTGGGCAATGTAGCACATTGCAAGCGCAGCCCGAGGTCGGCAAGCTCAGCAACACGGTCGCGTCGATGGTCGTGTACGACACCCAAAAAGGCAGCAGCCTCGGGCAGGTCTACGAGCGCGCACGCAGCTACGAAGCGCTGCTCGAAGCCATCAAAAGTACACGCATGAAGGCGACTCCGCTGTGAGCGCTGTGCCTAGGTACGATTCACGGCCTCGGTGAGCACGTAAGAAATCAGCCATTCGAATTGGCGAACTCGGGAATTAGCGCAAGATTGTGCTACCGATTCACATCATTCTAATTTCGAAACTCACAACGTGCGATGATTTCACCCAAAAACTTTGTGCTTGCCTTGTTAATTTTTGCTTCTGCGACTGTTTATGGCCAATCGCGCACCTACAAGAATCAAATTGCTGTCGGTTTTGGGCAGGGCGCCTACAACGGCGACCTCGGCAACTCCTGGTTCAAGCCAAGGGAGGAGTTTTATGGCTTCTTGAGCTTGAACTACAGCCGCTACGCGGGCAAGTCATTTGACGCCATGCTCACGCTCACTTCGGGTGACTATGGCCACTGCCGCGACGAAATGGATCCACTGTATTGGTCAGACGGTCGGCCGGTGCTGAACATGCTGTCTCGGCTCACTTCCGGAGTGATCGCATTGCGCTATAAATTTGCGAATGGGTATTTGCTCCACGAGGACGCTCGTTTTGCACCCTATGTCTACGCAGGCATTGGATTCAACAATGCCCGCAACAACTGGCGATCGACCCGTGTGAATGTGGGCAACTATGCCTCGCTCAATGCCGGTGCCGGCCTGCGCTACAATTTTTTGAAGCGTTACAATGTAGGATACAATCTCGGATTCAACGAGTTGCTCAGCGACGAGATCGATTTCAGGTCCGATGGCGGCAACGACATGCAAATGCAACAAAGCCTCAGTGTCGGCATCAGTTTCTAATTTTTGCTCAACTCCCATGGATGTCCTTCAACGAATCCAGCAAGATCAAGAATACCTCGGGCCATTGCTTTGCTTGGTGGATTGGGTCGCAGGCGGCAATTTTGACGGATATGTTTACCAGCAGCGATTGCGGTTTTTGGGTGACGGGCAGACCGTCACACTGACCACAACCATCGTCGATGACAGCCGCTACGATGGCAACAGGACGGGCTCGTCGGTGAATGGCCGCTATCTCGCAGGCGACCATGGCACGATCCTTTGCAATTTTGATGGATTGTCGATGCGGGGTGTGGTGCTCGGCAAGGCCAATGAGTTGCTCGTCTTTACAAGCACGCTCGCGGGCAAGCCGACCGGCAATAGCACATGTTTTCGGCTGGAGGCAGCGACCTAATGGACGGCCATCGCCATGCGATATTCGTCGACAGGTGACTCCTAGGCCGAAAAGCAGCCTGTCACCGATCTTTTTTGGGTCTTAGCCGAATATTGCCGATTTTTGGGCTTTGTAATCGCGCATATCTCTCAGTGAACACAGTGGTCAAGGCTCAAAATATGTATTCATCACGGCGACGACTCATGTCGCTGATCAGAGGCATCAATATCAAAGGCTCCGGAAAGATTTCCTACGCCCTCGCCAAATCCTTGATGCCACTGCCCAAGGGGCCTACGACGATCCTCACGAATTACAACTTTGCGATCAAGGTCGATCCCGCCAAAGACAATGGCGTCGAGCGTGCGCTCTTTTACTTTGGCACTTATGAAAAGGGCACGCTCGGCGTGATGGCCGAGCTGCTCAAGCCCGGCAACCGTTTTGTAGACATCGGCGCCAATATCGGCCTCATGTCCATGTTTGCGTCCTACTGCGTCGGGCCGCAAGGCCACGTGACTTCCTTTGAGCCCAACCCTGTGACACGCGCCATCTTGCAGGAAAATATCGCGATGAATGGCATCCAAAACATCCAAGTGGAGGCCATGGCGATCAGCGCCGAGCGTAAATCGAGCAAGATCTATGACCGCTGGGATGTGAATCGCGGCGGGGCATCGCTCATCAAACCCAATTTTGAGACCGACAGCTACGACATCGAGGAGATCAGCCTTACTGAATATTTCCCCGCCAACACCCACATCGACCTCATCAAAATCGACGTGGAGGGCTACGAATTGGAGGCGCTCAAAGGCGCAGCCGGCATTTTGCAGCAGCCCGATGCACCCATGCTCATCGTCGAGTGCTCGCTGCACCGCGTGAATACATTTGGCGAGACGGCCCACCCGCTCATGGACTACATCCAGCAGATCCAAGCCTACCGCATCTTCAAGTCGGTGAAAGGCAAGGACAGAATCTCCAAGCTCGTCGAGGTGAAGGTCACGGCCGACCTGCCGGACCACGACAACATCTATTGCTTCACAGCGCAGCATTTGGCGAAGCTGACGACCGCCTTGTTTGTGCAAGCTTGAAATTGAATGCATCCACGTTCCGGTCGCTAGTGCAACACGTTCTAAATTACGGGCCTATTGCGATGAATACGTGTTTCGCGATGTGCGACCCCGCTGGGGTCGAATCATGGTGCGGTTTGGGTTTCTATAAAGGTTTGACCCCTCTGGGGTCCTGTTTCCACTGCCGTTGGGTTGTGATAGGACCCCAGAGGGGTCTCACCTTTATAGAATTTAGCCCCCCCCCCAACCAACCCGACCCCAGCGGGGTCGAACATAACACCAATTATTATCGTACAGGTTTTTCGTGAATGATGCAATAGTGCTTTCACGGCGAAATCTGAGATACCCACGATGTCCAGTACTTACATTCATCTATTTCCCAAAAATCCATTGCTGCCTCTCCCCGACCGCGACGCGGTGATCGAGGGGCTGAAGCAAGCTGGATTTCTTGCTCCCGAGACGATTGCGCATACACATGCGGTCACGGGCGAAGCATCGGTCTTTTGGCGGCCTGGTCCCGATTACATGAAATATTTGGATTTGGATGCTGGATATGGGGATGTAAATCAAGCTATTGCAGGAGAAATCATCACCTATGATCAAAAGGATGAACTTGGCGTTCAAGCAAACCCATCAGGCGAATTTTTCATTTGCAATCCGGTCACGAGCTCCATCATGGACGAAGAGGATTGGCCGGATGAGTTGGGCCAATTCATGGACGACCATACCCATCAATGGATCGATCCCAGCGACCAAAAGGGATATTATTTCTACGAATTGGAATGCGCGGACATCGGCATCTCCAAGTATTTCATCACGCTAGAAGAGGGCATCGGCGACCCCAACGACAAGCTCATGGGCCTCTTGGAAACGTTGACAGGCCAGCCCCATCGGTGGATCCGCACGCGGATTTAGGCCTTGAAGCAGCCTGATGCGTACCAATGATCGCTAAAATTTTACCACATGGGTATTGCAACCTAGGCCGGAACGTGCGAAATTCGACTATTCAAATCCTGCAAGCAATGAGAACACTTACTACAAAAGTCTTCGTCATCTTGTTTTTAGTTGTAGCAACCATCGGCTGCACGTCTCCCTCCAAGGGTAAGGAGGCCACGGCCGTGAGCGACAGTTGCGCCCTCGCGGTCAAGTTTCCGCCAGCGGTGGCGCTGACGATGCAAGGTTACAGTGGCACGCTCAACAATTACTTTGGCGGCGACAGTACCAAGCTTGATTTCCAGCACGTCTATGAAAACGGCCAAGCCGTGATGAGTCGCTTCTATTTTGAGAATGGGCAGTTGCAGGAGGAATGCAGCTACAAATGCCAAGCCCTGCACGGCCCGCGCAAGCTCTATTTCGAAAACGGCCAATTGCTGCAACTGATCCCCTTCAGATATGGCCGCCGCATCGGCGTCGGCGAGAAATATGACAGCACAGGCCACCTGATCCAACGTGTGCATTTTCGCAACGACTCGCTGATCGGTGAGGTCGAGAATTTTTGAGGGTGGTTTGGTGCAGTGCCGATTACCAGCAATACCCCCACCCTTTAGCCGGCAAATTCCTTAACTTGTCGGCCATTTACGCAAAGATCAAGGCCATGCTACGCGTTCCAGATTGTGATATTGATTGGAAAGATGATATCATTAAAACGGGTGCTATGTACCAGGGTGTACCGTTTACGGGCATCGTCTATGATGGGCGGGATGGCGTCGATGAAGAATGTATCTACGCAAACGGCGATGCATCCGGGCGTTTTTTCTGCCTCGACCGATTGACCAATACACTCCTAGCGGAAGGTTTTTTTGAGGACGGCAAGCCAGTCGGAACCCATTTCAGATGGCAAGCTCGCGGCCGCGAAAAGGTGACCAAAACATTTACCGACGGCATCGTGATGTTTGCCCAAATCGAAAATACCGAAGGTCAATTGTTGTATGAATTTGACGGGCATCGCCTCCACATCAAACGCTGGTTTCCCAATGGTCAGGCCCGACTGTTGAAGAAGCTGCAGGCCTACAACAAGTATTATGACTTCCTGGAGGAAAGTTATTGGGATGCGACGGGGGCCTGGCTCATGACCAAGACGAATGCGACGGAATTTGCATTCAACGCCGACTACATCCTCGACAACAGCCACCTGTTTGAGACCTTGGAGCAGGTAGAAGTCGTGCGCGCATTTGCAAACAGCCTATTGGGCACCGACACCAAGGCCGCAGTGCATTACTTGGCGCAGCTCACCTGGCACCCAGATCCTTGGTTCAGATTTGATGCCGCAAGGCTATTGGGGAAAAGCAGGCAGCGGTCAGCCATTCCCCATCTGCAACACCTGCTCGACGACCATGAGATTCCATTCAGGATTTTGGATTCGGATTGGAGCCACGGGACTGGAAACACGAATCAACCGCATTCCATCGCAGAGGAAGCAAAAATCGCCATCCAACTCATGACCGAAGGCTGAGTAAGGAACGATCCACTTGACGTTGCATGAATCAGGTTTAACAATTGCATCCTGCTTTTATATGGCGATCGCAACATCCCTCATTGTGAATTTCCCAGCCGAATTCTTAGCTTTATCGCCTCGCTCAAGACGGTTGAGCAGCATTTGAAAGGCACCCCAATTCTGCAAATTCATGAAGAATATCTTTGACGCCAACGTCACTGCCGAGGTCATCGGCCGCATCAATCAGCTCACAGCCAGCACACAACCCAAGTGGGGCAAGATGGCTGTCGGCCAAATGCTCGCCCATTGCTGCGTCACCTACGAGATGGTCTATGACGGCACCCACAAAAAGCCAAATGCATTTGTGCGCCTCATGCTCAAACTGTTTGTGAAAAAGACGGTCCTTTCTGATCAACCCTACAAGCACAACAGTCCCACTGGCGGCGGCTTTCTCATCAAGGATACCAGGGATTTTGAGGTCGAAAAAAAGCGCCTCATCGCCTACATCAACAAGACCCAGCAGCTCGGCGATGCCCATTTTGATGGCAAGGAATCCTTGTCATTTGGCCCGCTGAGCAAGAGCGAATGGAATACCATGTTTTACAAGCACTTGGATCACCACCTCGGCCAATTTGGGGTGTGAGGATGTTTATTTAAGATCTGCGAGCCATCTTGGTGCTGAAAATTTGCCACTTGCAGCAACATTGGCAAGGTTCCTTCCATCGCCCGATTGCCGGTGGATGTACCATATTTCTGTCCTCTTGACAACTTTTCCTGCGATTTCTGGCACTCAAAATTTGCATTCATTCCAAGTCAGCTAGATATTTGCGAGGTATAGATGCCTTTACCAACGGGCACGGTACACTTGTTTGCGTTTGTTTGAAACCAACTAAGCTTATGGAAAATCAAGTTGACAAAATTCGTGTCAGCCAGCAATCTGCGTCAGTAGAATCCGCAGAAATGGAGGGCTTGAGCGGTGCGCCACTTCAGTTGAAGTTGGCCGAGCGACCTGAAGTGGTTGCACAGCGCAAGATCCAAGCTGCTGCAGACGAGAGCCCGGAGGTGCAGCAATTGATGGCCCTCCAACAGGCCGCCAATGACAGCCCCCAAGTGGCGGAAACCCGACAACTACAAGCGGCGGCCAATGAAGCCACCTTGCCACGGGAAGGGGCATCCGTAAATCGCACAGGGCTGCCCGATCAACTGAAGTCGGGCATCGAGTCGCTTTCTGGCATGTCCATGGATGCTGTGAAGGTGCATTACAATTCCAGCGAACCCGCAAAGGTGGACGCACATGCCTACGCGCAAGGATCAGAAATACATGTCGCACCCGGCCAGGAGAAGCACCTGCCGCACGAGGCATGGCACGTCGTGCAACAAGCCCAGGGCCGTGTGAAACCGACCAAACAACTGAAAGACAAGAGTCCGATCAATGACGACGCAGGCCTGGAGCGCGAGGCAACTGAAATGGGCGCAAAAGCTCTTCAAACGCCCACCAAAAGTGTGGATGGCGCAGCTGATGGCAACCTGAAGCCACTTGCCTCGGGTGGCGCTGCACCCGTGCAACGCGTCACAGCGCAATTGTTGCCTGCATCAGACCATGAAGATGGTACCATCTTTGAACTCGCGATCGTGGGGCGACCACAATCGGCCCACGGCGGCACCATGGGCGACCACTCCACTGCATTCACGACGATACAGCTCGGCCTTGAAAATCAATTGGCACATGTAAAGTTGCGCGACGCATCCTTGTACATCGCCGAGCTCTCCAACCAAATCACAAGACTTCCAGGTTGGGAACTCCTCAAATTTCTACCAGAAAACCACCGAAATCTGCTCGACGAGGCGTTTGACAACCTGAAGGAAGCCGTCGCCTATTTCAAAGATTGGCGTCACGAAGGGGTAGAGCGTTACAAACAAAGCCATCAGAACGACGAAATCTCAGACGATGAACAAGACAAGATGGAAGAAGAAGTAGACGAATTTGAGGATGTCGTAACTGCAAAAGAAGTCTCTCAACTGCAATGGGCCATCGAATGCTACCTTGAGTTGAGAGAATTAGTCCCGCTGTCTACAGTCAATACCAAGGCTGTGAATGCATCTTTGGCTGGTAAAGGTAAAGGTGAAAATGCAAGCCCACTTGTGGACAGGGAAGCAGGAAAGGAAGTAAGCGACGAGAAGTTAAAAAAATCGATCATGTCACTTTTTGACGCGAGGTCTGCTGCAGTCGTAAGCCAAATCAATGACGAACAATTGCTGCAAAAGGTCGCGCCAGGCGTTCCGATCTTTATGGAACCCAGCGATCGGATTGACTACATGATCAAGCAGCACATGTTTACCGTCGAATCGTTTCACAAGCAGGCGATGAGCCAATTGCGAGAAAACAACGAGCTCGGAAACCTTGTCAATGACCTCTGGAAAGCTGTGGAGGTTAAAAGAGATGAAAACGAAAAGGCCTCAAAAGGAGAAGAAGTCGAAAAGACCAAGCAGGGCAAGCGCACCCCCAAAAAGCAGTATGTCGCAACCAATATCCACGTCGACGAAAATGAGAACATTCTCGGCATTAAAATCGATGGTCGCCCCAAATCACCCTTCTCAGGCACGATGGGCGCACATACGACTGCTTTTATCGTTTACAAAGACCTCCTTTGGTCGAGCTTGGTAGGAAACTCCCTGGTCGATGGTGCGAAGGCGCTTTCAAATCTGATGACCGGTGCCAAAGCTTCAATGCAGAAGGCCATGTCCATCTTTCATGCCGACCCCAAACAGCTTCACCTGCTCATTGACAACTTGGAAGAGCTAAACTTTTGGCAAACCCATCTTGGTAAATTTGAAGCCCAAACGATCGACGAAGAGGATGTTTCTTCTTGGGCTCGCGTAATCGACCTGCAGCAAGCGGTCGTTGCCTTTTTGGAGCTCATCAACGCCATTCCGGGCGGTACCCTCGATATCGCGAATACCAACGGTAGACGCGAAGGTGCACATCGCGGCACGCTGCTCCATGAAAGTTCTCACCCACGTGATCGGCGCAGAGCAATCCTTGGGATGCTAGATGTATCAGGAATCGAAACCTATATGGAGACAACTACCGAAAATATCAAGGGCCACACCAATGAATTGAGAACCAAAAGAACCACCTATTCAAACATGACAGGCAATTCCCTGCATACGGGAATGGGCCAAAACCTAAAGGCTCCAACCAACAGCCTGAAAGACGCCATTGAATACCTCATTCGCCACCATCTGGAATTGATTGACCTTACCTATCCAGGAGCACTTACGGATACAGGTCTCGATCCAAAGGCTAGCCGAGAGAACCTCCTAAAACTGTATACTGAATCGCTACAGTATGTCGGCGAAGACAAGGATACTTTCAAAGGAGTGCGTTTGGAGGAGGATGAAGACTGATCGGAGAGACATTGAGCGCTAATAGGCTGTTGGGTGCCAA
>JANPHP010000118.1:0-2263 GCA_031424495.1 Bacteroidota bacterium
AAACCAAAGCAGCCCTTGAACATTGGGCATCCACTCCAAACTCCCCAAAAAACCGACTTTGAGATTGGCTGTGAGGAGTTGCTGCGGGGTAAATGCTTGCAAATCGACTCCTCCGCCGATTGTACGAATAGGCAGGCGATAACCCTCTGCCCTGTAGAACAACTCGTCGTGGCTGGCGATCGGGATGATCGCCTCATAGTCGTGCAGGTGCTTCAATTCAAAGGTCTGAATCTTGGATGCCAGACTTTTGAGGTAAATGCGCTTCAAGAGATTCGCCTCGTTTGCGGCCAGCCTTTCCCAGATCTGAAATTCGACATTGTGGCTGCGCAAAATGATGGGGGCCTTGGTCTTGGACCTGATCGCCGCAGCATAGAGGCTCATATAGCTTCCTTCCAGCTGCACGAGGTCGTAATTGTGCTTTTGCAAGAGGCTTTGCAGCAATTCTGAAAACTCCTGCGAAACAAATCGCGCGACATTGTAGGGGAGGCTCGAAAAAAGGCCTTTGAATGCGCCCCAAGCGGTCACTTGTGTGTCGATATCGACGGCATGCACCGCAGTGGCTTCCCGAATCACCGTGGGATCTTGGTGGTGCTTGCTGGTATTGAGGCTAGCCAAAGTGACGTGATGCCCAGCGCGATGCAGGTAGCGCGTGAGGTTATAGGTGGCGATATTTCCCCCGTCGTTGAGCGGCCAAGGAATGCGGTTGGTCACCTGTAATATGTGAAGCTGCTTCAAAGCACCACAAAGGTAGGCAGGATTTTGGGACTGTCAGCGCAACAAAGCGGTATTCTTGACGCCAAATACGGGGTAGATCGGCGCAAATCGATTCTGCAATCAGCAAGTCTATTGATGTAGCCCAGCGTCATCAGATTCCTTATCTTCGCAGGCATCTGAAATTCGACTTGTTGCCATGTCAGATTTGTTCGCCCTGTTTTCTGTCTTGATCACCCTTGCAGCTTTGGCGGCTTATGTGAATGCGCGCACGTTCAAGCTGCCTTCGGGCGTGGTGCTCATGCTCATGGGCACACTCACCTCGATCACCCTGATCGCGACCGCCAAGACCTCGCCAGCATTCACCGAAATGGTGCGCGCGCAACTTGGGCAGATCGATTTTTCTGAATTCATCTTGGGTGTGCTGCTGAGCTTTTTGATCTTTGCGGGCTCCTTGCATGTGCGCCTACGCGACCTGCGCGCAGCTGCGGGCAGCATCACGGCCTTTGCCTTGGTCGGCACATCGATCTCGACCTTTGCCGTTGGCTTTGGTGTTTTTTTTCTCGCTCCGGTTTTTGGGCTTGCCATTCCCCTCACTTATTGCCTGCTCTTTGGAGCGCTCATCTCTCCTACCGATCCGGTCGCCGTGGTCGGCATCCTGAGCAAATCCAAATTGCCCAAAGACATCCAAACCAATATCGTCGGCGAATCCTTGTTCAATGACGGCGTCGGGGTCGTGATCTTTGCAATCATTTTGGAGGCTCACCTCTTGGGCGTCGACAAAGTCACAGCTTGGGACGTTGTCAGCCTTTTTGCCCAAGAAGCCATCGGCGGACTCGTCGCGGGAGCGATAATAGGCTACCTTGGTTATTTGCTCATGCGCCGTGTGGACCATTTTCAGACAGAAATCATGATTTCGCTCGCCATGGTCATGGGCGGCTACAGCCTATGCCATTGGATCCACGTCTCAGGGCCACTTGCAATGGTGATCGCCGGCATCATCACTGGCAACAAAGGCGCTGAAAAAGCAATGAGCGATACGACGCGCGACTATCTGGTAAAGTTTTGGGAGGTGCTCGACGACATTCTCAATGCTTTATTGTTCATGCTCATCGGGTTGGAGATCGTGGTGGTAGATTTTCAAGTGGAATACATTCTGCTGGGCTTGGTCGTGACCGTGATGCTTATGATGGCGCGGTTCATTTCCTTGTGGCTGCCCGTACAGGTGTTTCGCATGCGGGCGACTTTTGGGATGTCGCAACTCAAGATCATGACTTGGGGCGGATTGCGGGGCGGCATCTCTGTGGCATTGGCGCTTTCGTTGCCGGCTAGTGCCTTCAAAGACATTTTGGTGACGGTGACTTTTGTCGTCGTGCTGTTTTCAATTTTGGTGCAGGGGCTCACCATTGATCGGGTGATCAAGCGACTGGTGGGTAATTGATAATGGACAATGACAACAATGCCATTATGTAAAGGATATTGGCTTTGGCCCAAAGGTGCTCGAAAATTATCGTAAGCACTGTACCAAGTCCGAAGGACTTTAACGTGGATA
>JANPHP010000119.1:0-6014 GCA_031424495.1 Bacteroidota bacterium
GAGGCTCATCTTGAGCGGCTCACCCTTGCGCGCTATGCTCACGAGTCTGATCGTGCCATCCTCATCCCAATCAAAATTGTGCTGCCTGATGCTCACGACGTCCTTGCCCACAAATGGATAAATGTGGCAAATGGTGGATTCGTTGGCTGGTCGATCGGGGAGCCTGAATGAGTATTCGTAGGTAAATGCATTGGCACCTTCGATCTTGACATCGCGATCGGGCTTGGTGCTGAGAAAGTACTTGTAGAGGTTGCCGTCATCGCCACTTACGCCATCGGCTATGACCTTGAAAATATAGGCATCGAGTGGTGCAAAGTATTCGCCCTCAGTGGGGTTGTAGGGGCCAAATGCATACCATTGGTTGTCATATTTGGGGTCGATGCCAAAGGTTTTGCTCGCAAGCGGCGTGCCTGCAGGATTGACCTCCGGATCCCAATGGCGTGCACTCGGCGTCGTGAAGTTCCCGACGCCACCATACACCGTGAATTTGCATTTCGTATTGAAGCTCCCTTTCATTTCATCGAGAGCCCCGCCGACGTCAGGATCAAAAACGCGGATGTAAATCGGATCCTTTTGAGATTTGGGAATCGAAACGAAAAAAGTCTGCGAAAAGTCGTCGTCTCCCCAAGAGGTTACGCCGTCTTTGCCAAAAGTCACCAAATAGGGAATGTTTTCCTCGACACCCGGAAATTGTTGTGCCCAGCCCTGAATGCCCAGCAAAAATATGGCTGCAAAAGCTATGCAGACCGAAAATTTAGTACAATGCATTCTCATCAATTTCACTCATCGTTAACCAAAGTACCATTATTCCCTTGCAAAACAAATTTCGCGTCACAAGTGCTTGCCGCTGCGGATAGAGTGCGTTCATGATCAATTGGTGTAAGGCAACAATTTGAATTCTACCCTACGGTTGTACTGTCGGTGCTCGGGGCTATCATTGGGCACCGCAGGTACCGATTCGCCAAAGCCCATCGAAGTAATATGACTCAAATCGTAACCCGAGAGGATCATGTAGCGCAAGACTGAATAGGCGCGGCGCTTGCTCAGGTCGAGGTTGTAAATATCACTTCCGATATTGTCGGTATGGGCCTGCACAGCCACACCGATCTCGGGATGCTCAGCTAGTAGCCTTGCGAGGTAGTGGATTTGTTGATGGGACTCAGGACGCAAATTGTCGCTGTCAAAATCAAAGTAGATGTTGTTGAGGCGAATCAAATCTCCCGTTTCCAAGTCCGAAAACAGCGCTTTCATCACCACATGTTCATACACTGAGTCTGCGCCTACGATCTGTTTGGGCGCAACCGTCAAATCGATCATGCCCGTCACAGGCAAATGGCCCTTTGCCAATGCCGTCCAGAGATAAAGCTTTTTGGGGACGAGCTCCATCTTCAAACTGCCCTGTAAATCTGCCCCGATGCGCACAGCAGTGCTGTTCTCGCCAATTGCTGCCAGCGAAAAGGTCGCCTGTAAGGGCATGCCGGTCGCATCGACAAAGTCTGCGATGAGCATCACTGGATTGGCAATCGGTTGCTGTTGCAATTTTTGGGGATCTCCGCTGGGAAAGTCTTTGAAGGACGGCACTTGTTGATTAAGCCCATCAATGAGGGTATCGCTAGGCCGCGAGTCGATGGGCAAGTCGATGCGCGTATCCACAGACCCAGGCTTGCGTGGACCTATTCCATTTGCGGCAACTATTTTCCGGGGTTTGAATTCCGGCAATGGCGTGTCCCGCAAAATCTGCCATTGGGCTTTGCGGGACGCGCGACCCGCCTCCACGGAATCCATTTTGGCTTGCGATACCACCACGACTTCTTTGGTCACACAATTCTTGCACACCAAGTCGCCATTTTCCATCGGTCGTCCTGTGACGCCTAGGCGCACCGTTTGTGCACCTAATACATCGTAATGGTGCTGCACCTCAGGGCCACGGGCTTTGATGCCATTGCCCAAATCCCAATAGTAGCGCTCCAGATTGCAGCCATCCACCATTGATTTTTGGGCTGAGAGCGTGAAGTCTTGCCCCTGCACAATCGTGTCGGGTGCATCGATCACCACCTGCTCGATGTCGCGCACGGAGTGCACGTAGCCATTTCGGTTGATTGCAACCTTGCCTACCAAGGTATCGATGATTTTGAGCTCGACATTGTAGTCGCCCGGCCCTTCAAAGCAGTGGATCGGCTCTAGTCCTCTTGCCTTGAATCCATCTCCAAAGCTCCACTCGTAGACAAAGGGCAGCGTATCGATGTCCAAGATTGCGTCGTCTGTGAAAATGAAGCAATACTGGTTTTCTTGCATCGGCGCGCACTCAAAGCGGGGCCAATCGCGTGAAAACACAAAGATGTCGTCGTTTTCGGGTGCATTGCCACGGTTGGAACTGAAGTAGCCGTGGTTGCCGTCTTGGTCGGTGATGATCCCAAAATCATCCCGCTCGGAGTTGAGCGGATAGCCGAGGTTTTGCACCTGTCCCCAAGCGCCGTTGCCGAGGCGTTGCACAGCAAACATGTCCAAGCCGCCCAAGCCCAAATGGCCATCTGATGCAAAATAGAGCATTCCCTCCGCGTCGAGAAAGGGAAACATTTCATCGCCAGTCGTATTGATGGGCATGCCGAGATTGACGGGTGTATTCCAGCCATTTTCTGTTTGTTGGCTGATGTAAATGTCTGTACCACCCAGGCCGCCAGGGATATCGCTGGCAAAATACATGGTTTTGCCGTCTGCAGTCAGCGTTGGGTGCCCGACGGCATACGCTTTGTTGTTGAACGGCAAGGAGCGAGCAGCTTCCCAGGCATCATTGAGCACAGGCATTTCCTCGATGCGCAGGCGGTTCAAGCCCTTGCGAACAGATTTCTCTGTCGAAGTCCTGTGATCGAGGTCGTTGCGGGTCATGTAGAGCGTGCCCGACGCGGCATCGATGCTCATGGGCCCCTCATTGAACTTGGTGTTGAGGCTGCTCATGGGTTTGGGATGCGACCAGCGCCCGTTGCTGTCTGGCGCGCTGAAATAGACGTCGAGCAACTCGGCATCGTCGACGGTTGAGACATGGTGAACGCCAAGGTCATTTGGGCGGCCTGAGACAAAAAGAAGGCCATTGCGGTAAAAACAAGGGCTGAAATCAGAAAATCGCGAATTGATGCGCAGCCGTTCGACGACAAACAGCATGGAGTCGCCTTGCACCGCATTCACCAATTGATCGAGGTGCCTGAAAATGGCGGCATTTGGATCATTGGGCGCTAGCAAGGCATATTTTGAAAACCATTTTTCGGCTTCCTCATATTTTTTCGCAGCCATTAACGATTGACCATATTGAAAATAGGTCGTGATAGGAATGCCGGGTTCATCGATGATCTGCGCATACCAAGCGCGGGCCTGTGCATAATTCATCTGGGCGCCCCAGCACTTTGCCAGCGCCAACTTGGATTCCCATCCGCCTCCATGCGCGACCGACCACTCCAGGTAATCGATGGCTTTGCCGTATTCATGATCCTCGTAAGCAGCCAAGCCCTTGGCGAGCCATTTGTCGCGCGTTTGGGCGCCCAGGCTCAAACTGAGCAAAAGACAACAGCCGAGTGCAGCCAACATTTTCATGCGAATCGTGCCGAAGGCCGATAGGAGGGAACCGGTATGAAGTTGCCGCTTGTTCATTGATCAGAAATAACGCGGACTCATCGTTTTGACTTGGTAGCCAAATTCATAGCGCAGCATGAATTCGTGTGAACCGTTGTTGTAGCGCTGCAAATCGGTGAGTGCGTAGTCGAATGCGTAGCCAAAGCGTAATTGTGGATTGAGTTGGTATTCAAGCATGCCCACGACGGCATCTCCAGTGCGGTAACTTGCACCAATCCATAAAGCGTCTTTGATGATCAAATTGGCGTTGATATCCATCTGCACCGGAGAGCCTTGAATATACTTCACCAAAATCGATGGACGCATGAGTAAATCTGGATTGAGCCTGATGAGGCAGCCTGCCGCTAGCATCGCCGGCTTGTAGGCTGCTGAGTCATCTTGCATGAAGACCTGAAAACCCGCGTTGCGGTACTCCAGCAGTTGCGGCGCAGAAATGCCAGCATACCATCGTTTGGAATCGTAGTAAGCTCCAAAGCCTACGCCCGGCAGCAAGAGTGTGCTGCTGGAGTTTTGAAATACTTGGTCGCCAGGGTTGTCGGTGAGCACATCTTGAAAGCGATTTTGCAGCGTACTCACGCCACCTTGCAATCCAAATGCTAGCCTACCTTTGCCCAATTGGAATCGGTAGGCATAGCTCAGTGCAAACGAATTGCGGTAGCTCACCCCGAGCCTGTCGAGGACGAAACTGAGTCCAAAATTGTTGCGTGGGTTGGGGAGGGGGGAATGCAGGAAAAAACTTTGCGTGCGTGGAGCACCCTTCATGCCTGCCCATTGGTGGCGGTAAAGTGCTGTGGCGCTCAGGACATCTCGGCTACCAGTGTAGGCAGGGTTGATGACCATTTGGTTGAACATGTATTGGCTGTACATGGGGCGATGTTGTGCCTGCAGGGAGCAGCAGCACAACACAGCAAAAGCCAGCGTCCACATTTTCTTGACTACACGCAATGGGCGCGTCAAGAAAACATTGGCGCTATGCATCCTGTTTTTTTCCAAAGACAAATTCAAACTACTCTCCCAACACAAAATTAAATCGCACCAAAGATACCATTTTCGGATAAAAATCCCATTTTTTCAGCATTTGCCGAGAAATCTTGCGCCCTTGTACTTGCTTGATTTCTACCAATGGAGGGTTTGGGGGCATGAATACAGGCAGATGATCGACCAAAGGCCCCTTTTTATGGAGAAAAATAAAAATTTCCTTACGTCATTAACGCTCTAAATTAAGCTTCTTCCTAAAAATGATTACCCAAAATTGGCCTCAATTTGGTTCCAAAGGCGATATTCAACAGAAAAGCTACGCATTTTCGGATGTTGAGAACCTAAAATATGGCGTAAATCAGTTTTCTGGAAATGAAATCAAGGGCAATATTGCTCACGCACTCCAAAAATCCAGCAACCACCAATTTTCTCAAAAGGCAAGTACGCCCCAGGACCGCCCGGTCTTGGGGCTACTTTTTTGATGCGTCCGGCAGGGCGCTGTTGGTCGGCCAGTCAAGTTTCAATTTACACCAAAGGCCTCAACACAAGTAGCCCACATTGCAGGGTGTGCGTCATGCGGTGGGGATGAGTTGGCGACTTTGTAATTCTTACACAAACCGCGCGTCCAAAACTGAAAAGCATCCATTCTTTTTGTAAAAAGTATCTCAAAAATATACATTGAATCAATTATAGTTGTAACTTGTAGCCTGTTGGGTTAAGAAGTGTCGGGTTTGGGGGATTTTTTCCTCCCCTTTTAAATTCCAAAATAGGTAAAATGAAGCGTGCTCCATCTGAGGACTTGTTCAGGCTCATAAGATCCTTGAGCAAGGGGGAAAAACGGAATTTTAAGCTGCTTGCCGGCCTGCTTGCTGGTGAAAAAGATAAGAAATACATCGAGTTGTTTGATGTGATCGACCGACAAGATACTTACGACGAGGGCAGGGTTCTCAGACAAACCAAAGACCTCTATGGCGGGCAATTGGCAGTCGGTAAGCATTATTTGTTCAAACTCATCCTCAAAAGCCTCGTCTACTACCGCAACAATCCAGGAGCAGATCTCAACAATTACCTGGAGCAAGTCAAAGTGCTTGCGGAGAAAGACCTCTACCCACAGGCCCACAAATTCTTGCGCAAAGGCCTCCAAGAGGCGAGGGTCATCGAGGACTTTTCGGCCCATTATACCTTGCTGCGCATGCAATTGGACATGGTCTTGCGGACGCAAAATGAAAAGAACCTCGCGCAATCCATCAAGGAAATTGAGGCTGAGAGCACTGAAGTGATTGCAAAAATGGTCAATCTCGACGCGTTCAAGGGCCTCAACAATCGTGCATTCCTGCTCACGCAAACGCGCTCGGTGGCAAGTGGCGAGGTCGACAGGGCAGCCCTTGACGCATTGCAACAGCATGACCTCA
>JANPHP010000120.1:0-4503 GCA_031424495.1 Bacteroidota bacterium
AAGGTATCGCCCATCCCCCTGTTTTTGCCAAACATTCACCATAAGTTCTCCTCAAGAAAAAAAGACGACGTACCGATTTAAGAAAGGAGGAAAACTTTATTTGCTTCTCATGGATCATCTTAACTTGATGACATTGAGCGGTAGCTCCCGGTCGAGTTGGCAGTTGTCGTCACGCCCCGTAGGGGCCGTCTTTTTTGAAACAGCTATTCATGTGGTTGGTGGCTGGTAGCTAAGGTAAAGCGTCGGCTATTATGTTGTCGCTGTAAAGGCGGCACCTTCGGCGCGCGTGTTTTGTTGTGCGTGCTAGCCGGACGCTCCCGCATCCGGCTACCGAAAGTCGGCCCCTCTGGGGCGCAAAGTGCTACCTATAAGGGGTTGTTTTTCAGTTGTTACCGACTCAGAAATGCAGCATTTAGCAAAGGGCGCAAAGAGCATATTTGTCTTTGCGCCATCAGCGAACTCTGCGGTTAATCAAATGAAAGGCAGCACTCCTCAGTGCTCGCTCTGATTGGTCAGGATCCAATCTTGGTCCAAGTATTTTTTCTCGTCGAGGTTGAAGATCGCATCGGTCACACCTGTATTCACGCGGATGTTGGTCATGAGATAGGTGTACTGCGAACCGTTGCGGCCAAACATGATGGCTTTGTCGATAAGCTTGGATTCCATATTGATCCAGAGGGTGGTTTTCCAGATGTCGCCGTCGTCGTTGTTGGCGAAGATGGTCACTTTGTGTGCACCGGCTTCCTCGCCATTGTAATCGCTTTTGGCACCTTCTTTATAGGTTTTGTAGAGGCGGTCGGGGCTCAGGTCTTCCTTGGCGTTGAAATCATTTTTCATGATGGCGAGGTCTTCCTTGAGCAGCACCCATGTGTATTTGCCATTGCAATACATTTCCTCATCCGCAAACACGACTTTGTATTTATTCTTTTTGAGAATGACGGTGCCTTTTTTGGCGACCGGCTTTTTCATCTCAGGATTGGTAAGCGTGTAGCTGAAGTCGGCAGTGACGTCGGCGAGCGCGTTGAATTTGTCTTGCGAAGCCTTGATGACTTTGTCGGCTTTGGGATTGCTTTGGGCGTGTGCAACTGTAAAGAGCGTCACGAGGGCCAACATGCCCATCACTTTTTGAATAGTTCTCATTCTGGTAATCATCTTAAAACTGGATACAAACTTCCAACTATCGCGCCAATTCCCCAAACCTTTTGGGTAACAAGCAGCCGAACGCGCAGGCCGAACCTGCATGCCAAGACAGCGATCAGTGCAATGCGTTCAAAATCTGTTCCAAACTGTATTCATCGTGCACCAAAACTTCGCGGGCCTTGCTGCCTTGGAAGGGGCCGACCACGCCAGCCTTTTCCAGCTGATCGATGATGCGTCCTGCGCGGTTATATCCGAGCTTCAATCGCCTCTGAATGAGCGATGTAGATCCTTGTTGGTGCTTCACTACCAAGCGTGCTGCATCCGAGAAAAAGTCGTCTCTTTCGCCCAGATCACCCTCGTCGATGTCTTGCTCCTCACCATCCACAGGCACTTCTGGCAGGTAGTAGGGGGTAGGATAGCCGCGTTGCTCGGAGATAAATTTGACCAAACTTTCTACTTCCGGCGTGTCGATGAATGCATTTTGGATACGCACGATCTCGCTGCCTGTACTCAAAAGAAGATCACCGCGTCCTACCAACTGGTCGGCGCCGCCGGTGTCGAGGATGGTGCGCGAGTCCACCTTGGAGGTCACGCGGAATGAGATACGTGCCGGGAAGTTGGCCTTGATGATACCCGTGATCACGTTCACCGACGGGCGCTGCGTGGCGAGGATCAAGTGGATACCGATGGCGCGGGCGAGCTGTGCGAGACGCGCGATCGGCGTCTCGATTTCCTTGCCTGCGGTCATCATCAAGTCGGCAAACTCGTCAATGATGAGCACGATATAAGGCAAGAAGCGGTGGCCTTTCTTAGGGTTGAGCCTGCGGGCGATGAATTTTGTGTTGTACTCGGTGATGTTGCGCACGCCGGCTTTTTTGAGCAGGTCATAGCGCGAGTCCATCTCCTTACACAAGCTGTTGAGCACCCCGATCACCTGCTTGGTGTCGGTGATGATGGGCTCTTCGCTGGTTTCGAGCACCGCGAGGAAGTGGCTTTCCAAGTTGGAGTAGAGGCTCAACTCCACCTTTTTGGGGTCGATGAGTACAAATTTCACCTGCGAGGGGTGTTTTTTGTAAAGAATCGACGAGATGATGCCGTTGATGCCGACCGACTTGCCTTGGCCCGTCGCACCGGCGATGAGCAAGTGGGGCATTTTTGCGAGGTCGGCGATGTAGACCTCGTTGCTGATCGTGCGGCCCAGCACGAGGGGCAACTCGGCCTTGCTGTCCCTGAATTTCTCGGTGCTCATCACCGAGCGCATCGACACGATTTCTGGCTTGGAGTTCGGGATCTCGATGCCGATGGTGCCCTTGCCGGGGATCGGCGCAATGATACGAATGCCGAGCGCCGAGAGGCTCAGCGCGATGTCATCCTCCAGATTCCTGATTTTGGAAATGCGCACCCCCGGTGCAGGCACGATCTCATACAAGGTCACGGTCGGCCCGATGGTGGCCTTGATGCTTGTGATGTCGATTTTGTAGTGCTGCAAGGTCTGCACGATCTTGTTTTTGTTTTCCTCCAATTCGCCGCGATTCACTTCGCGATTGGAGCTGCCGTCGCGCTGCTCCAGGAGGTCGATTGTCGGGTATTGGTAGGTGCTGAGCTCCAGCGTCGGGTCGTAGGCGGTCCAGTCTGCGACTTCGTCTTCGGGATCAAGCGTTTCCAGGCTGCCATCGGGGACGATTTTTTCAAATTGGTCCTCGTTCACAGCGTGGATATTGTCGCCATTGATGGCGACCACGGGCGTGCGGTCTTCCGTCGGTGTGTCGCGGCTGTGGGTATCCTCGATCACGAAATCAAATCCATTGGGCTTGGCGGTGCTGTCGCGGTAGGTGCCGATTTCGGGAATGTCATCTGGGCTAGGCAGGTTGATCTCGAAGTCGGGTTCCTTGTTTTTGTTGCGCGGCGTTTCGGCGACCGCATTGATTTCCAGGGTGATTTCTGGCTTACCGGCGGGTTTTACCGTTTCGGCGACGACGACCGGCTCTTCTTTGGGCGTCTCGGCGACGGGTCGCACGGTGATTTGGAATTCATCCGACTTGCTGTCTTCTTCCTCCTCCTCTTCTTCATCTTCCGAGAGCGGGGTGTTCGCGCCTTTTTTGACCTTGTTCACGGGTTCGCCCGTTGCGTCCTCGGTTTCGATCACAGGCTCGACCTCGGGCTCGATTGGCTTTTTGAGGATCAAGCGGCTAAAGGGCAAATCCACATTAAAATTGACGACCAAGAAGATGAGGAATGCGATCACGATCACCAAGCCTGTGCCTACCCGACCGATCGGGTAGTTGAGCATCTCATTGACATAGAGCCCAAAACCGCCGCCGAGCACATTGGGTTTGCTCCAAAATGCCAGCGAAAGAAATTCCAAAGTCACAGATCCCCAGATGACCGCGAAGAATACATACTTCAACACCTTAAACAGCAGCGGGGAATACTTTTTCTCCAAGATTGCAAATCCCCAAAAGCCCGTGTAGAGGGGAATGAGGATCGCAAACAGGCCAAATCCACGGAAAACAAGGATGTGCGAGATCCAGGCGCCGAGTCCGCCGAGCCAATTGGCGGGCATCTTGCCGCTCATGGTTTGATCGCTGTAGCCCGTGAAGAAGTGGGAAATGCAGGAAATCAAGGAAATGATGCTCACCAAGATCACGAGCAATCCCAAAACTTTGCGTCCGCGTTCGCTCCGCATGAACGTAAAGAATTGACCGACCTTGCCGCCTTTTTCGGTGGACTCGGTCGGTTCTGGCGCTGGGGCGGCCTGTTGCCGTTTCTCACGGCGCAAGCCTTGATCGACGCTTTTGTCCTGCTTTTCGGCCTTTTCCGACCTGTCTTTGACTGTATTTTCTTTTGCGGCCATTCGATACACGCGCCCTCTAGGCGTTCTACTCCAGTGAGATTCAGATACAAGGCCGCAAGTTACTCATTCCCACAGCCAAGGAATTCACATTCGAGCGGGGCATGCTCACTAAAATATACGTTGCTCATGCCCCATCGCTGCAATTTCCATCAGCTGCTGACCCGTGCGGGGCTTGCTTGCAGCTTGGTTTTGTACGGGCTTGGGTGGGATGCGTTCTGGTGGGCGGATGGGTGCATGAATAGAAACCGCACAGTATTCGGCATTTTGCGATTCAACTTTCGGGCAGATAAATTTGTGAGGAAGGTTTTTAGCTGTTTCAACGCCCCAGCGGGGCCGTCTTTGGGTAGCCGGGAGCGGTAGCTCAATGCCATCAAGTTAAGGATTTAGCGTTTTCGGTTGAAAGCGCATAATTGCCATTTTCAGCTTGCAAAGTCCGAAGGACTTAAACGTGGATAGCCCCCGGTAGAACCGGGGGTTGAATGCGTATTTTTAATTGTCAACCCCGAAGG
>JANPHP010000121.1:0-4454 GCA_031424495.1 Bacteroidota bacterium
CCGTCGGCCGAAACTTGCACATCCATTTCGATCGCATCGGGGCCTTGTGCCAATGAGCGCTGTGCCGCCGCGATGGTATTGGGAGGCAGGGTGTTGCGGTAGGTTGCGAAGCCGCCGCAGCCGTGAACGACGGTCATGATCTTGCCGTCGAGCAGGTTGTGGTCGCTCAAGGCCTCTGTGCTGCTACATGCGGGCAGCCACAAGCTTGATAGCAGCACCAATACGATTGGGAGTAAGCGTGTGCTTTGCATCGTCAGAATTGATAACCCGCTTTTACCCTTACCAATCCGCCATAACCAGAGATGCTGCGGCGGCCGCCTGTCGTGACGGGATTGGACTCCAAATAACCCCCGTAGCCCAGTTGCTGCACGACTGAAAACGATTGTGTGATGTGAAACTCCAAACCATAGCTCAGGTGAAACTCATGAATCAAGGTCGGTTTTCGTTCTGTAGGGCTGAAAAAGTGGAATTGGTAATCGACATTGACCAGAGAACCTAGCCATTTTTTGGAGGATGGCAGATGGTAATTGAGTCCAGTGTCCAGACCTATTGGTCCCTTGCCTGGCAGTCCGCGGTTGAGCGACATCGAGGGGCCAAGGTAGGCCGAGAAATCGCGCAGGTGATATTCACCGACGAGTGCAACATTCCAACCTGAATAGCTCACTCCCGCTTGCAAGCCGAGCGAAAACGGCCTTTGCTGCGCCATGAGCGGCAAGCTCCAGAGTAGCAAAGGCAGGAAAAGCAGCATGCGCAGGTGCTTCATGCTGCAATTTAGGCTTTTTGCGCGACAGCACAGCGCATCCCGAGGCAAGCGATTGTCCTGCTCAATTGATCGTGGGCATAAAACAATGTTTCGTCTTTGCAGTTTCCCTTTTGCATTGAAAATGAATGATTCCAAATCGCCAAGCCACAGTCGATTGCTGTTGGTGCTTTTATGCATTTTCATGCTGCTCACCTTGCATGGCGCCCTCGCTGCACAAAAGTCGAGACGGGCGATGAGCAGATCTTTGGGTAAGCCGTTTTCCGAGATCCAGGATGAGAAGTCGACGGGCTACCGCGTAGCCAAGACCTGGAAACCCAGCATATTTCAGGGCGGGCACCGCAAACACGATTATTACGAAGGTTGGTATATTAAATGCGTGTCTGCAGATGGCAAGATCAGCTTTGCGCTGATCCCGGGCATCGCATTGGGCGGCAAGGGAGAAAAGGGGCATGCCTTCATCCAATACATCGATGGCAAGACATCAGAGACCCATTGGTATCAGTTTCCAAGCTATGACTTCTCCTATTCGCAGCGCAAGTTTGCGGTCCTGATCGGGCAGAACTATTTCTCTAGCGACAGCGTCCATGTCGATGTCGGTGCGGGCAATGATCGATTGCAGGTGACACTGCGAATGACCGATCTGCATCCATGGGCTGTGAAGCCCTTGTCTCCGGGCATCATGGGCTGGTACCGGTTTGTACCCGGCATGGAGACTTGCCATGGCTTGGTGAGCCTCGACCACCGCGTCGACGGCAACATCGTGCACAGGGGCGAGGTCGCCAACCTCGACAATGCGCGCGGGTACATCGAAAAAGACTGGGGCAGCTCATTCCCACGCAGCTATGTATGGATGCAGAGCAACCGTTTCGAGCAGGGTGCCGTTTCGTTCATGTGCTCCATCGCCACGATACCCTACCTCGGCAAATACTTTAGGGGTTTTATCGGCTTCCTGTGGGTCGATGGCAAGTTGTACCGCTTCGCGACCTATACCCATGCGAAGTTGGAGGACGTGCAGCTCACCGAGAATGCGGTACAATTTACCTTGCGCGAGCACAAGTTCAGCATCGCAGTCGCGGCCACGCGCAGTGCGAGCGGCGTGCTCAAGGCACCTCAGAAGGGTCAAATGGAGCGTCGCATCAGTGAAAGCATCGACGCTAAGATCAGCCTCACACTCAAAGACGCCAAAGGAAAAGTCCTTTTCCAAGGCACCGGAACAGAGGCCGGATTGGAGATTGTGGGGGATCGACAAGAGCTGATGACCGATGGCAAGTAATCGTTTGAATGCGCCATTCATCAGCTAAACAAAGCGTTCACATTCCTATTTCGTTTGAACTGCCGCCGATCGGTTGGGGAATACATTGCCTTGAATAGTTTCACTGACTCGATTGATGGCATTGGCGCAATCGCATCTAGGCACTTGCAGAGCAGCTCATTTGGCTGTTGTAGATAGAGCAAGGGCCGCAGGGTAATGCAAAGCAGCGCTGGCAAATAGCAGAAAAAGTAGTAGTATCCCTGAGAAGGGCGTTTCAGGAAATCAGCGCAGCACACTGATGCGCCTGACCACCATGCCTTCGGTCGTGTGAAATTGCAGCAAGTAGCTGCCCACGGCGAGGTCTTGGACATCCAGCATCAGGTCGTTGCTTTGCACCATGTCCAGGTCGATGCGCTTGATCTCGGCACCCAAGAGGTCGAGGACCCTGAGTTGTACTTGATCTTGGCTAGGCAGTTGTGCGTGGATATGCAATGTTGAAGCAACCGGATTGGGATAGACTTCAAATTGTTGGTCGAGGGTGGAGGCGATGCCGACAGTACTGACGGTCACTGTCTCGCAAAATGTATCTGCACCACAAGGGTTGCTCACGGTGAGGCAGGCTGTGTAGATGCCTGGATTTACATAGTTATGAATTGGGTTTTGCTGGGCAGAGTTGCTGCCGTCGCCAAAGTCCCAGCTCACCCAGCCTTGGATGGCACTGCTCAAGTTGGAAAAGTTGACTTGAAGGCCGTTGGTTGAGTGGGCAAATGCAGCGGCGGGCATCGGGCAAATGGTGTTGAGCCAATACCACGAGCTGTCCATGCCACAAGCATTGTAGGTGCGCAAGTGTACCAAATAATTGCCCGGAGTCATATAAGTATGTGTCGGATTTTGTTGGGTAGAGGTGACTCCATCGCCAAAGTTCCATTCCCAGGCATTGACACCGCCGGTGGACCAGTCGGTGAATGTGATCGCGAGCAAGTTTGCACTTGCGCTAAAGGCTGCGGTGGGCACAGGGCAGGTCACCACGACCGTCTTGCAAACTGAGTCAGTACCGCACCAATTGCTGGAGTAGAGGCAGACGTTGTAGGTGCCAGCGGTCGTAAAGCTATGGTAGGGGCTCACCTGTGTGGAGGTGCTGCCGTCGCCAAAACTCCAATAAAAGGCATTGGCACCGGCGCCGCTTTGGTTGATGAAGTGTGCGTTCAATGCCGTCGTGGTATGCACAAAATTGGCTTCGGGAGCCTCACCCAATTGTATCATGGTATCAGCAGCCGTGATCGTGCTCCATCCGTAAATGGTGTCGCGCAGATGTACATTGTAGCTGCCGCCGGCTGCATAATAGTGTGTGGTATCGATGGAAGTCACTTGGCGCTGCTCGCCAGTGCTGTCCCCAAATTGCCAAGTAACACTGTGCCCGGTGCGGTTCAAGAAGGCCGCATAATTGTACATGCGGTTGCGCAAGATCGGGGAAGAAGTGTTGGTAAAGGTTGCGATGCCGGGGGAGGCAATGCAAGTTGGGTTCGTTTGAAAATTGGCGCTGAGCGAGTAGGAAACGATCGGGTCGAGCAAGATATCGCCGTCAAATGGTGTACCTGCAATGTTGAGTTGGTAGGCGTGGCGCCAAATCCCAGAGATTTGTGCATTGGCCAGCCATTCGCCATCGCCGTCCTCGGCAAGGTAGTCATCGATTACCAAACCGATAGGATTGACTGAGCTGTTGCGTACCACGACGACATAGCCGCCACTGACTGTTGCAGGCGACGAAAACGTCACCACTTTTTCCAGAGCTGACAAAGAGCCTTGGTGGAAATTCGTATCCACCAAAATGTTGGCTGTGCGAATCGGCGCACCCATGGGCAATGAATCAGGACGGGCATTGTACAATTCGACAATCACGTTGCTGGCTAAGCCGCCAGCGGGATTCAATTTATAGGCGTAGAAGCGAAGTTTGCTGATGGTGATCGGCTGTGGCGCATCGTAGTATTGGCCAAAAGCTGCTGCGCTGTTTGCGCTGTTCATATTCACCACGCGCAGATTGCTAGACTTGTGCAAAGGGTAAGCGAGGGTGTCGTTGTAGCAGACACTTGTCTGCACGGTAGGTTGTGTAGTAGAAGATTGTCCATAGCGGCCCACTGTGCGACCATCGCGAACGATGGTGACATTCTCTACGATTCGTATCTGCTGGGCGACAAGCTGTCCCGCCAACAGTGCAAAAAGCACGATAAATGGGGCCAAAAATTTACTCATACCAAAAACCTATTCTACCAACGTGACAAAGCTATGCGATGATACCGAAAAAAGCAAGTCTTTCAGAGGATTGTGTAGAATTTCTTACATGGGGTTCAAAGTGCCATTTGGGATCAAATGAGAGGGGATATGCCCGAAACACATGTGGAATACCCTATGCGACGCTGGCCCTAGGCCGATGTATTGACC
>JANPHP010000122.1:0-29961 GCA_031424495.1 Bacteroidota bacterium
CTACCCAAAGACGGTGCGCCGCGGCGTACGTAGGAGCGGCCAATAGACCGAATTGTACTTCTTTACAGTTATCTGATCCGAATTTGAATCGCAAGGTGCCAAGGACCCTGCGGTTGAATCAACACCACAATATCTCCCACAAATAAATCAATAAACCCGCAACCTAGCCTTAGAACTCCCCGCCACCGTCCTCACCTCCAACAGATACATCCCCGCAGCGACACCATTGAGCTGCAAGCTTTGCCGATTGCGCCCTGCCAGCAGCATCCATTCGCCCCGGCGCAACATGCGTCCCTCCAAATCATACAAGGCATACTGGGCTGGGCCAGCCTGTGCAGCATAAAAAGCAACATCCACACTTGTATTTTGGGCAGCAGGATTGGGGAAAATGCGCGTTTCAAATTCTGTGGCGGATGCGATGCGCGTCATGACCACTGGACTCATGGCCTCCTTGCCCTCCAGATCGAGCGAGCGAATGCGGTAATACAAACGGTCTTGTTGCAAAACAGCACCTATCGGGTCGCTGAAATCATACAGATGGCCAGCCGCATTGGCTTGCACCGAGGGCACACGGCCCACCTCGGCAAAAGCCTCGCCGTCGGCCGATCGCTCCACAACATGCCAGACATAATTTTCTTCATCTTGCACCTGCCATTGCAGTTGCACATCCTCCCCTGCCTGATATGCCTCCAATCCTGAAAATGCCATCGGCAAGATCGCGACCGTGCAGCCCATGAACATGCCAGAGCCTACGCTGTTGTGGAAATAGATATAGGTGTGCCCTGCGCTAGCAGCACCAGCGGTAAAGGTGATATTGGAATTGCTCCAAGCCGTGCCCACGCCAGGAATCGCGCCGTAGGAGGTGCCGAATGTGCCGCCCGTATTGGTATAGAGCACAGGGGCAAAATTGCCGTTTTGGCCGGTGCCATGCGACACGCGGCGAAAGCTGAAGGTATAAGTAGTGCCGTTCACGATGGCTGTGGTGAGGCGCAAGCCGAAGCCTTCACCGCCTGTGGTCCAGACGGTACCGTCGCCCGACCAGATCGCCCGCGTGCCGGGCACACTGCCTGGAGGCGCGAGCGTGATATTTGCGCCGCCCCAGCCGCCGGTCCAGGCCGAGCCGGTCCAGTTGAGCAGGTCGGCATCTTGATTGCGGATGTTGGCGGTGCTGGCAAAGCTAGGCCCGACCGTCCCCGATGTGAAGCAGGGATCCACAAATGGCTGGGCTTGCAACTGCAAATGGGACAGCAAGATGCTGAGAAATACAAAAGCAAAAATTCTAAGAAAACGATGGTAGACGATGGACATAACGTAAGAATAAGCTGCTACAAGTTACCTATTCCTCACTTGCTATCCAATTTTACTTGAATCGGCCCAGAATCGGCTTGCCCGCCTCACGAAAAAATCTTCTCCCGATTCCAACCTTCGCAGCGCAAATGCCATCAACCCATTATCTATTCAGAATTTTAATCCAGATTTGAATATGCATCGTCTAAAATTCTTTTTTCCCACATTGCTCTTGCTCCTCACGGTCGCCACAGGTTGCAGCGACAAAACCGTCCAAGTATTCAACGCCAACCAACCCGTCTACCAAGATTTGACCACGTGGCGCGCCACCACATTTGCTTTGGCCGCTCCGACTGCCTTGCAGCATCCCGGTAAAATCTACATCTACAACAACCTGCTCATCGTGAACGAACTCTTGAAGGGCGTGCACATCTATGACAATGCCAACCCCAGCGCCCCGGTGGACCTCGGCTTTCTCCCCGTCCACGCCAACATGGACATCGCCGTGCGCAACAATGTCATGTACCTGGACAGCTATACCGACTTGCTCTCCTTTGACATCAGCGATCCACGCAATCCACGCTTTCTCACCCGCATCAACGATGTCTTCACCTTTGATCGCTTTTACCAATTGCCTGGTTTTGATGAAAACCTGCCCCTCGTGGCCCACGACCCCACCAAGGGCGTGATCATGAGCTGGATACAGGGCGAAACCACGGTGGATTTGTACCGCTACAGTGGCCCTCGGGAAGACTTGATATCCTCATTTTCAGGCGGCGGCAATCCTACCGGCTCGGTCTTGCAAGGTGGCAGCGGCACGGGCGGCTCCACGGCACGCTTCACCATCTATGACCACTACCTTTATACTTTGGAAAGCTGGCAGTTGGGCGTCTTTGACATCGCCGACGGCATGGTACACACCTCCGATGTGGGCCTCTTCCAAAACTCCGAGACCCTGTTTCCCCAAGATGGCTACCTCTACATGGGCACGACGACCGGTATGAGCATCTACAGCCTGAGCAATCCCACCACCCCGACTTTTGTCTCTAGCTTTTCCCACATCACCTCCTGCGACCCCGTGGCTGTGCAAGGCGACAAAGCCTTTGTCACGCTGAGCACCGGCCGCACATGCCAAGGCACGGTCAATAGCCTCATGGTCATCGACCTCTCCAATATTGCGGCGCCTTCGCTCATGTATGAATTCCCCATGACCAATCCCAAGGGACTCGGCCTCGATGGCAACACGCTTTTCCTGTGCGATGGAGCAGACGGATTAAAAGTCTTTGACAAGACCGATTTGAGCGCGATCCCCAACAATCTGATCAGTCAGTTTGGCAATATTTTCAGCGCAGACGTGATCCCCTACAACCAGGTGCTCATCATGACCAGCGCCGAGGGCATCTACCAATACAGCTACGCTGACCTCAACAATATTGTGCAGCTCAGCCAAATCCCCGTTGTTCACTGACATTCACCCTCAATTGCTAAAGAAAATGAAAACATGGAAAATATTAGGCCTCCTCACGCTGCTCTTGATCGCTAGCGTGTCGGTACAGGCGCAAGATGTTGTGAAGCTCAAAGACGGCTCCTTCATCAGAGGCACGATCATCGAGTACATTGCGGGTGACCACGTGCGCATCAAGACCGAGGAAGGCAAGGTTTATGAATACCCAGCCGATGCCATCGCACGCACCGACGTGGGCAATGCAGGCACGGGCCGCTCAGCCAGCACCTTGGTTCCCAAGACCAAAGGTTTCTACAACATTACAGGCTTGGGCCTCAGCATAGGCAATTATTATAGTTCACTCCGCGCCAATCCCGGCCTCTACACCGTCAATGGCTGGCAATGGACGCCTCACCTCATGACCGGCATCGGTACCGGCATCGAGTACCTGAACTATGCCGTGCGCGTGCCCTTGACAGCAGATGTGCGCTGGAAATTTGGGAAGGGCAATGTCAATGCTTATGTCGGCGCGAGCGCTGGCTACACCGTCAGTGCCAAAGCCAACAACCGCTATTACTACGATGGCTACACGACGCAAAACAGCCGTGAATACGGCGGCATCACCACTGGCGCCAAGGTCGGATTCATGACCCAAATTGGAGCCCACCTAGGACTGGACGTGTAAGCAGGTTATAGGTATCAAAAATTGACCAGCAAATATGTTGAACCCTTTTGGAATGGTACAGTCCTGATTCCAGCAAACATTCGCGAGAAAACAAATCTGAACCGCCTCACCATAGGATTCGGCTTCATATTCAACTAAAAGGTTTCAAGAAATAGTGCAAGAAGACGGGATCGGCCTCCACAGTGGGGGGGCCGGTTCTTTTTTTGATGGGGGGAGAAAAAAAGGCACCCAGATTGTGAAACCTGCGTGCCTTTCCCAAGCATTATGCTTCGAAAACGAATCAGAAGATCGCCGCCGGCGCCTTCGCGCTTTCTTGCAGCCCTTCGTACCAGACGTCGGTCGAGAAGGCTCCATACTCAGCAATCGTCCACTTATTGTTCACCTTTTTGAACAGGCACTCCACGTGGCAGCAATCATACATGTCATCGAGGCTGATGGCTTTGCCGTCTTTGCGCTGCGCGTCGCCCTTGAACCAAGCAAAGTTGCCGCTCACCTTGAAGTGATTCACGACATACTTGAATTCCATTTTGAATTCGGCCTGCATGGTATTGCGTAGGAGGTCGAGCATGATCGTGCGCTCTGCTGTATTGGTGCTGTTTTTGACCTTAAAATCCTTGACGGTCTGTGCGTTGAGGGCCGTGCCTGCCATGAGAAGCAGAAACAATAGGCTCAATTGTGTGAGCCAGCGAAGGTTCTTGGAAGCTGTCATTGCGATCAAGCAAATGAATTAAAAATCGACCAAAGCGGCCCCGTTTTTTTGCGTGGGTTCTGGGCTCCACGATTCGGGCTTGAAGATAGCAAAGTTTGCGCCAGATGTCACTGCTGTTGATTCTTTTGCGTGTCCATCGTGTACCTTAGCCCCAAATCGAGGTTTGTCATGCCGAGCGGAGCGTCCTGCACAAGGTGCAGGATAGCGCCAAACGACACACACCAAATCCACTGCTTTTGCTGATGAAGAAATTATGCAAATTGCAGCCGCCGTCCAAAGGGAGCCGGCGACCGTTGCCAAAAGTGATAGACGATGTCTTTTGACAGTACACTTCAAGTGATCAAGGATAAAGTCTTCTGGGAAGAAATCCCCGAACGGGCCATCGCGCATATCATTCCCCAGACCAAGCCAGAACATATTGCAGCGCTTGTCGCCACCCTCAACCGCTATACACCGGCCATCATGCGAGACGACGCCGGCGACATGGCCGACGAGCGCTACCGCATGACGACAACCGTTAACATGATCTTGGATGGCCTCAGCTATCCTGTTGAGCCCTTGTTGCTGCAAAGTTTGCCTAGCGCAATCCCGCATACACAAAAATGGATCCTCAGGCTGATCGCGACGCGCAATTACCTGCCTGCCTACGCAGCCATACTAGCCTTGCTGTCAGCCACAAAATCCAAATCGGTGCGCCAAAAATGCCATGAAACGTTGACAGCCTTGGGTTTTTGAATGGACTAGAGACAATCGAACGCGGCCCAAACTACGCATCCCGCAGCCACAAGTCCAGCTGCCGTGCTATTTTGGGATAATCGGCCTGATCAGGAATGTGCTTGCAACCCGGCATCACCGCAGATCCCTTGAAATTCTTGAAAACCGCCTTGCAACGCTCCAACGCCTTGTCGCCTGGAAAAAAGACGTCGGTATCGGCGACCATAGCATACACAGGCCCCTCAAACGCAGCCATCTCGGCAGCGTTGACCAAGGGTGGCTTGCGGTAATCCATTTTCACTCCCAGCAACACCGCCCGCTGAAACGCAACCGAATGCGCATCTTTGGTATTGTAAAAGGCATCCATGAATTGCAACAAATGGGCTTCCTTTTTGGTGAAGTTGAATTTGAGCAAAGGGAAAAACAGCTTCTTCATCGAGTCCCATCCTCCCCCATTCACCAAACCACCCGGCACGACAAAAATGGCCTTCTGCACACGTTGCGGCGCATACGCCAGTAGCCTTTGCAGCAAAAATGCGCCATAGGAAACGCCGATGACCGGGGCAGCGGACAAACCGAGCCCGTCCATGACCTCCGCCAACCATCGCCCATAGCTGTTGTCTTTGACCGAGGGCCGCGTCTCCGAACTTTTGGTCGTCTGACCCACCGTATCCACGGCATAGATGCGGTAGCGATCGGTCAGGTCGCGCATCGCCTCCAATGCCAGCGGCGCGCCAGCATTGATGCCATGGAGCAAGACCACGGGCGGCTTGTCGGACGCGCCAGCGACGATCACATGTGTGGGACCAGCGAATGTCTGCACGTCGATTTCGGTATACGCGATGTTGCATGCGCGCAACTTGGCATCGTAGAGCGCCATGATTTCGGTCTTGACGGCGGGACTTTTGTAGATGGATGGGGAAGTGGACATATTGGGAATTGATAATTGACAATTGATAATTGAGAATGGAGAGTTGGCGCGCTGGTTAAGATCAGAGTTCAGAGTTTAGAGTTTAGAGTTTAGGGTTGGGAGCTTGGGGGAATGTTGCTGCTGCTGCTGCATTCTTGGTGAAACGCTGCTGCTTTTGCGCCTAGCACTTTGTTTGCCGGCGGGAGGCGGTAGGGAGAGTTGAGGAATTCGCATCACTTTTTGACTTAGAATGGGGCAAATATACAATTCTATTTACATTTAGGCCAAATGGACTAAAATATTTTTTCATTACCTTTGAGCCATGGGTACCAAGGAAGCGATCAAGTCAGCGGCATGCACACTGTTCAATACGCAAGGGCTGTCGGCAGTGACATTGCGCGATGTGGCGCAGGCGATGAACCGCAGCTACGGCAACATCACCTATCATTTTGCCGCCAAGGAGGCTTTGGTCGAGGCCATCTACGTGGACATGGCCACCGCCCTTGGGCAGGTCACTGCGAGCTTTGCAACCGATCAGGGTTTGCTGGAAAGCATCTTGGAAGCTCCGCGACGCACATTCGCCATCTCCTTGCGCTACCTTTTTTTGTACCGCGACTACCTGGAAATCATCCGCAGCTACCCCAATCTCGCCGAAATCATCAGGCACTCCAACGCCGAGCGCAAGGCCGGCCTGCAATCAATATTGCTCCACCTGCAGCAAGCAGGATGGCTGCGCCCAGAACTGAATGCCGCCGACATCAACTACCTGATGGAGCTCAGCGGAGCCATGCGCACCTTCTTTTTCCTCCAAATTCTACCCTCAGACCTCCAAAAACCAACACTGGAGTCCGAGTATGTGGAATATGTGAACCGTTTGCTCTTCCCCTACCTCAGCCCTGCGGGCCAGGCCGTGTACGAGCGTTCGCTCGCACACTAGCCTTCGATCCCTCTCAGAAGATGCATAATGCAAGTGAACAACACCCTACCATCCCCTGCGGATTGCACCTTGCCGCGCCTACGATTTCCCTATCTTAGCGGCCGATGAATCTGGAAAAGCTGCTTGCAGGCTTGCTGCGCTATGACCGTTGGCTGCTGTGGATCGGCATTCCGCTGCTCACTGCAGTGCTGCATGGCGCGGTCTGGAAGCTGGAGCCGACGGGGCCCCACGTTTGGCGACAAACGCAGACACTGCAGACGGTCGACAGCTTTGTGGAGGAGGATTTTTGCATTCTCAATCCACGACACCTGGAGCGCGGCAGCGGCGACGGAATCGCGCGTCTGGAATTTCCCCTCTATCAATGGGTGGTCGCGGCGTTTGGAAAGATTGTGGGGAATACCGTCTTATTAAGCCGTCTGCTGTCCTTCTTGATTGCCTGCTGTGCCGTCTGGGGCTTGCACGCCCTGGTGTTAGCCTGGTCAGGCGATCGGCTGCAGGCATTGATTGCGGCATACGCCATGTATTTCTCGCCGGTCGTCTATTATTACAGCGTCACGCCGCTGCCAGACATGCTGGCGCTCGCGGTGGGTGTGTGGAGCCTGGCGATGCTCATGCGCGCCCAGGGACTAAATGCAACGAAATGGTGGGCCTGCGGGATGGCACTTGCCGGTCTCGCGACCCTACTCAAATTGCCTTATGCCGTTTTTGTCACAGGAGCCTTGCTCGCGGCGATTTTGCAATGGCGTCGCGAGGACTACAGCCTCCGGCTTTTGCTCAAATTGGTTGCGCTCATCGCGATTTGCTGCTTACCGGCTGCAGCTTGGTATGCTTGGGTGATGCCCACTTGGGGCAGTTCTGGAGCCACGGGCGGCTTGTTCACAGCCTCCTGGGAGGGCGTCGACTGGCGCGCAATCGTCAGCTACCAAATTACGCAGATGTATCCGCGCACGCTGATGAGCATCGTCTTCCTGCCGATTTTCCTCTGGGGTTGCCTGCAATTGTGGAGGGGCGCGCGCGCCACGCGCGACCGTGACCGCGCCTGGCTCTTGTTGGCGGTTTGCGCCGCGATGCTCTTGTTTAGCATTTACGAGTTGCGGGTCATCTCGACTTTTCATGACTATTATTTACTCCCTATGGTGCCGTTTTTGGCCATTGCCATCGCAGCTGGGGGCAGCCACCTCTTGCAACAAAGGCGATGGGCCCTTGTGGGATGGATGGCCTTGATCCTCTTGTTAGGCGCTCCTTTGATGACCTATCGGCGCATTCACCCCCGATGGCAGCCCGATCAAGCAGAATTTAACCGCGACCTTGCCATTTATCAATCCGCCTTGCGAGTTGCCGTGCCTGATGATGCTTTGGTGGTCGCTGGGCCCGATGTCTCCCACAACATTTTCTTGTATTACATCCACAAAAAGGGCTGGACTTGGGATGCCAATCAGCCGCTAGACGCTTCAAAACTGCAAGCGTGGCGAGATGCAGGGGCAAAATACTTCTACTGTGATGACCGCAACGTCGATGGCCATCCAGCGATTCAAGCCTTGTTGGGACCGCCGATTGGCAGCTGGGGCACCGTGCGGGTATATGCACTGATCCCTTAACAGCGTGTGATGGCAAATGCAGCGAGGATTCTGGGCTACCACAGGCGCAAATGTAAAAGATTACCGGCCTCAGATCAGAATACCGAATTCGTCATGTAGGCGACAGGAATGTTGTTGCTCAATTATTTCACAAAAAAGTCATTGCAAATACGAACAGCTTGGCTACCTTTGTATGGACTAAGGCATTGTTCATCCTCACGGAGGAGCGGTCTGCGAGATCGGCAAGAATTCGGGCAAAGGTGCACACTTAAAGATGGGGTAGAAGGTAGGTAACGAGGTGTAACATCACTTCGTTTTTGATATTCGTGCCCTTGTGATGTACTTGCGATCTGAAGACATGGTCGAAAGTGGAGCCAGATCCCACTTAAAAAAACGGGCCTGACTTGCAGAGGCATCAACTGTAGGGGCGGATTCCGAAAAGCCAGACGAGTAGGGCAAGATTCTTTTTTTATGGGATTTTTCCAGACTATTAAAAACAAATTGGGCATCGGCGGTGTCAAAGTGAACCTGCAGATTCCAGGCCAAGTTGCCAAAGATGCTGGCGTTGTAGAAGGCAAAGTGATTTTGACCTCCAAAAGCGACCAAGAAATCGTCGAACTTTCCGTCGAATTGATCGAGGAGTACACCACGGGCCGCGGCGAAGACAAATCCACCCAGAAATTCACCCTCGGCGAAGTCAAAGTTCCTTGTGGTTTTACCATCAAGTCTGGCGAAACCAAAGAGGTTGCTTTCACCCTTCCTTTTGCAATGCTCAAGTCAAGCAATGACCGCTTGAAAGAAAAAGGCGGCGCTTTGGGTGCCATCGGCTCCATCGGTGCATTTGCCAACAACGAGAAGTCTGAGTATTTTGTAGATGCCGACGTCGACGTGAAAAGCGCCGCTTTGGATCCATCTGATAAAAAGCAGATCAAACTCGTTTGATCATCATCCCCCCCAAGAATTGTTCGGCTGCGCCCAGTGCACAGCCGAACAATTTTCTTTTTGGCCCAGGCCATTCGGGTTCTAACCTTGCCTGAGTTGTGGATTGCACACCTGATAGTTTGCGATTGATGGCATTTTGTAAGGTGGTGAACGGATTTGATCTCGCAGGTACGCGATGCATCTTGTAGGTACGACATGCATCGCGTACCTACAAGATGCATCGTGTTATTCGGCCACAACAACCTTGATTTTGCATGGATGGCACAATTCTAATCCAGAATTGAGGTTATCCTTCAGCATTTGCCATCTTCCCCCGCAACGCCGCAAATGCCTCATAGTCAGCACAAGTGTACTCACCCCGCAACAAGGGCAGGTAACAGGCCTCCAACACCGCACGCTGACAATGCAATTCGCTCCACAGCATCCAAGCATAAGTCGCATAGCTGGATCGCTTGTTCCAAGCAAGATAATTTGCCGACTGCTGCGTGTTCGTTCCGTAAGCCAATACAGGGTCATCGCTAAGCCACTTCAAAGGCTCGCCATCCAAGTGATAGAACGATAGATTGACAAAAAGCCAAGGCCAATAAGTAAGCAGGTCGATGCCGACGATCCATTGGCTGTTCCTGAATTGCATTTCGCAATCAATCTCGTCGGCCAAGGTCTCCACAAACCCAAATTCAGTCAAATAGCTGCCGATGATTGCGCGGCAATCATCAAAAAATCCAGGATATCCCAATTCATCTGGCGTCACCTTACGATTTCATCGGTGGTGAGAAAATCGACTGAACGGCAAGGCTATCACCATTTCACCAGCTTGCGCACAGCATAACCCTCGCCGATGCGCACGCGCAGCACATAGATGCCCGCAGGCAGGTCTGCGGTGGCGACCGACATGTGACGCACACCCGCGCCAAAGCTTTTGGTGATCAGCGTTTGCCCCAGCTCATTTTGCACCATCACCTCGACTGCCGACTTGGCAGGATAGCTGAGCGCGATATCCACCTGACTGCTGAATGGATTGGGATAAATCTCCCCGTCCAGGCTCGCCACTTCTGGCGTGCCGACGAAGGTGAATTGGATCGTCTGACTGCTGGAATCGGTGCAACCGATCGTGTCGACGAGCGTGAGCGTGATCACGTAGATGCCGCTACCCGGGTAGGTATGCGAGGGATTGGGCGCTGTCGAGGTACCGCCGTCGCCAAAGTCCCAGAGGTAACTCGCCGCCTGCAGATTGGCGGGTACAAAAAACCAGTTCAAACTATTTGCAACCTGCTGGGCAGTGAAAGCTGCATTCGGTTGCGAGATCGTGACATCCATCTGCTTGCGACTCGCGCAGCCAAAGGCATCGGTGACTTGTAGCGTCTCGATACCCGATTGCATGAGCACGATCTGAGAGGTATCGGGACCCGGCTGCCAGTTGTAGCCGTATTGTGGGCCGTTGAAGCTGGCATCGTAGACGGTGCCGGCGCAGACCGTCGTGTCGGTCGGCAGGTAAAATGTAGGCGGCGTGACGTTTTCCAAGGCAAACTCGGCATCCATCCATGTGAGTCGGCGCGTGAGGTAGGAACGCAACGAGTCGATCTGCGTTTGGTAGCTCTGCCCGCCGAGGTCGTTCCAGACGGTGAAGTTGCGGCCCTGCGCCTCATCTACCCTCGCGGCGAGGCTATCAATCAATACCATGAAAGAATCATTGCTGAGCGTGGTTTCACGCAGATCAGTCCAGCGGCAGGTGAGTTGGTGGCGGTAGTCATTTTCTGTCCACCATTTCGACCACCAAAATGGAAATGGCCAATAATAATGCGTGATTTCCCAGACCCATCCGCTGGTGCGGCCGGGATCGGCATAGTCCAGTGCACGGTCATAATCCCAAGACGGGCCGATTTTGAGCTTGCCGCCGTCGGTTACCTTTTCCTTATACATAAAGGTACTGCGGCCATAGCTGTCATAATTCACGCTGAATTCATTGACAATCAAGAAATCCATAAAGGTTCTGATGTCGACATATTTGCGGTAGCCGTTCACAGGATCGGCAAAGTTGGGGCCGTTCATCACGTTTTCAAACGTATCGATATAGCTGTGAATGTAGGCCGCCTGTGTAGGTTGGATCACATTCGCCCGCGGATAGACAAATTTGAACTCCACGGGCCAACCACAGGTTGCATTATTGATGGGCGGATAGACTGAATTCCAACTGCCTGGATCGCCCGTGATGTTCATTTCCACGACATAACCTCCTGTGAGTGCCTCGCCGGCGATGTCGTTGGCGGTGAGCTTGGCGACGTTGATGCGATTGGGGTCGCGTTTCATTTTTTCCGTAAGCGTGTAGTAACCGATGTATTCCCCATCGAGAATGATCTCACAAGGCACAGTGCGCGCAGCATATCCGCCCATGCGACGCGCCATCTCATAGGTGAGGATGTTTTTGATGAGCGTATGGTCGAGGTACTCGGCTTTGAAAATCCAGTCATGCTCCACAGGCAAGCCCAAAATCGTCGTGTCGAGCTGCGCCCCAAATGCATCTACAGACTCAAAATCGTAATTCTTCTTGGGGTAACTCGGCCCACTGAAGCCTTGCCACTCGGCCATGATCGTGCCCTCGTAGCTGTAATTCGTTTGGTTGGTATAATTGCGCTGGCCAAGGCCATTGTCGATGATCTGCATCAAGACGGGCACCTTGGGATCGTCACCGATGGCTGCGTTCACGGTCGTGAGCTTCACGATCGGCAAGTTGCTGCTGGAAAAGATGAAAGGCAACGCAGGATTGTTGCCAAACGTGATGCTCCAAAATGTGAGTATGCCGACGTCGGCACCAGCCATGTCGCGGCAACGCAGCAGCCAAGTACCATTCGGATTTTGGCCATTGTTCACATTGCCCATCGTGCCTTGGCTCTGAAATGTGCCGGTAAATGGCGCAGTGCCTTGTGTGATCGACGTGCCTGTCCCCGCCAAGCAGGTATTGGTAAAATTGTCGTCACCACCACCAACTCCAGAAAACAGCAAAATCACCGTGCCATCGGGCGCCTGCAGCTCGACATTCATGTCTGAGTCGTAGGTATGCAACATGTTGAGGCAAGCCAATTCCAAACCAAAGTTGGTGTCGATCACGCTCGGCAAACCCGACACCGCTACACTAAAGGTGACGGTCGTGTTATTGTCGGGTATTGTATCGGTATGCGTGACGCTGAATGTCTGCCCGATCAAAGGCATGGCACACATCAAAAAACAACAAGTGTAAAGCAGTTTTCTCATACCCAATTGCATCAATTTTTACCCCAAGGCCTTTCTCAAAGTCGAATGTAAGGGTTTGTTAACATGGAACAAAGTTGTTTCACGACGAAAATGAGCAGAAATTGAGACGATGAAGATTGCTTCTGGAATGACGCGCAAATGATGAAATCGAAGTGGATGAAATGGGCGATTGCAGCTACCAGCATCGTTTTGATCTGCTGGGCAGCTCCTTGGGTCCTCCGCGAACTGAACGGAGTCATGGAGGATACCACCCTTCTGCAAAATGAATTGGAAGTGCACATCGAGGTCAGGCCGGGCTTTGGTTTTTTGGATTACCCCTGCACGAAGATGATCCAATTGAAAAATACGCGAACGCAAGCGACATTTGAAATCGAATACGACACCGAATTTCCGACGGTCTCGATCTACTTGCGCGACACCATGGGGCGCAGCATCGTGGGGATCGAAGATTTCTTCTACGGCATGATGCTCCTGGACCAGGAGCGCCTCGTGCTGCTGCCCGGCCAATCTGAAAACGAGGGCGGGTTCTACACGGGCTTGCTCGAAGAAGGCAAAGGCGATTTGGGCGATCCAGATTATGTATTTCAAGGGCATTGATGCGGTCGACCTAAGAACCCGCGGCCTCCGGCCGCAGGGTTATCGACCATTTGCCTCCGGCGAAGGAGCAAAAAAGTGCATGGGCAGCAAACATCCCCTCGCCCTTCCATTCAGCATTTTTAACCATCTGAGGCGAATGCCCCACCAGCAAATTGCCTAAATTGGCCAAAACACAGCCTTATGCATAGCCTAGATCCTCGCCATCCCACATTCCCCATGAAAATCCCGCCATTGCTCGTCGCCATCGCGATGCTGATCATCCTGCTCCTGCCCAAGACTGCCCAAAGTCAGCAAGCACTTGCGGACTCGCTCAACAAAGTCGTGGCCGCAGCCGAGGGCGGCAGCGACCACCGCGCCGCCCTAGCGCAATATTGCGGCAGCCACCAAGACGACGGCAGCCGCAGCACGGCCGTGGGCACTGCTGCCAAGGGCAGCCTGCTCCACGGCAAACTCATCCCCTTCCAAGGCCCCAACTACCGCTACTACGATACGCTCAGCTACCTCGACGACCGCGCTTTTGTGCACCACGGCGTGAAAAAAGCCGTGCTTGCCGCCTACGAGGAGATGGACTCGCTATTCCCACGACGCCTGTTCACCATCATGGAATGCTCCAAAAAAGACGGCGGCAAGATTTGGCCCCACCGCACCCACCAAAACGGCGTGAGCATCGATTTCATGGTGCCGATGACGCAAGGCGGGAATCCGTATTATGGATTGGACACCATGGGATTCAGCCACTATCTCCTCGATTTTGCGGATGATGGCAGCGCTCCGGGCCTGCCCGATGTGAAAATCGATTTTGACATCGTGGCCGCCCATTTGCTCTCCCTGCAACGCTGCGCCTTGAAAAACGGCCTCGCAGTGAGCAAAATCCTGCTCAAAAAGGAATTGCTCGACGAGCTCTTCGCGAGCCGCTACGGGCCGCAGCTCAAGGCGAGCAAGCTCTATTTCCCCCAAGGTCTGGAGCCCCTCATCAACCAACTCCACGACAATCACTACCATATCGATTTTGTGCTGCGGTGAGACTGGTAGCCTAGGGCAGGGAGAATATGATCCTGCTCAGGAATGGCATTTGCCCTTGCGAAACGTCGCATCTAAATTCACTATGTACTCCCATTGTCGTATATTTGCACTTCAGAAACGGCGCTGCTTAGCGTCAAGCTTTATCTTACCGCATTTCTCATGAAAAAACTGTATTTCCTCCTCCTATCGATTGGATTGTTGGCTGGCCAATATGTCTCAGCGCAGTTTACCCAGGCTCCTCTACCCTACTCCTACGCGGCCTTGGAGCCCTATATCGACGCGCAGACGATGGAGATTCACTTCACCAAGCACCACGCCGCCTACATCAAAAACCTGAATGCTGCCGTCGTCGGAACCGACATCGCCTTTGCCAAGATCGAAGACATCCTCGCAAAAGTCTCCAAATACAGTGAGACGATCCGCAACAATGCAGGCGGTCACTACAACCACTCCCTCTTCTGGACCATCCTCACCGACAAAAAAACCATGCTGCATCCACAGCTCGAGGAGGCCATCAAAGGCAGTTGGACCAGTGTCGACAGCATGAAAACCCTGCTCAACAAGGCAGCCGCGACCCGTTTTGGCTCAGGCTGGGCATGGCTCTATGTCACCCCAGAGGGCAAGCTCGCCATCGGCAGCAGCCCCAACCAAGACAATCCACTCATGGACGCCTCTCCGATCAAGGGCTATCCGATCTTGGGTATCGATGTCTGGGAGCACGCCTACTACCTCAAGTATCAAAACAAGCGCGGCGACTATCTCACGGCGATTTGGAACGTGATCAATTGGGAAGAAGTGAGCAATCGCTACTTTACCGTCGTCCCCAAAAAGTCCAAGTTTGATGTCTGGCCAGCTTTGAAGGAATTCCACCAAGTGATCTCGGAGACCTTCCACCCAGCCGAAGAAGGTAACCTCGCCCCCATCAAAGCCCGCAGCGGCGAATTGATGCAAAAGGCGGATGCGCTTGCAGCAAGCACGCCTCCCAAAGACTTTGCAGCACCCGACGTGCTCAAAAACATCAAGAAGCTGAAAGCCGACAGCAAGAAGCTCAACGACTTGGTGACCAAAAAAGCATCTGACGAAGCGATCAAAAAGTCGCTGACGGCTCTCCACGGCACATTTCACCAGATTGTGAACTACTGCTTCGGAGAGAAGTAATACCGAATCCAAGATTTTGAGAGCGGCCTTCGGGTCGCTCTTTTTTTGATTGATCCATTGTGCAAAGCAAATGATAGAAATCGACCACGCCAATATCTTCAAAACCTGGGACCTCGGGGCAAGGCAAGGCTGCTTCCCCATGCTCGACAACGGCTACTACTACCATGCCGACCAGAAGTTGACGATCTTCAGGGATGACACCCGCTGGGCGATACTCATCGAGTTGTTGCAGTTCAACAACCATCTTGCTGATCTAGAAGGCATCTTCACGGTAGCATGGTTTTTCAAAGATGGGCTGATTACACCCAAGTCAAACGTCCTCAGGCCCGATTTTTTCGAATTCGCTGCGAATGCTGATACTGAGGCTTTTTTGCAAGACGAAACAGCGTATTTTTCCTACCTCAACCCTGACGCAGTGAGCATCAAGGTAAAGGGGATAATACTGCCAATTCCGCAAAATCTGTCGCACTATGCCGCAAAGGGCATTGAGCCTGCAGTCCAAGGAAAAATCATGCCTTGGGAATTTCTGCGGGGGCTGGTACCAGAGCATTCCCACCAATTCTGGCTTGGCCCCAATGAGATTGCCGACCAAATTCCAACCGACCTGCCAGTATTACTGACACTCCACGATTGGCATCACCCTGACATCGCCAATCGGGAGAAGCCCAGCGCTTCAGAAACATTTTTACAACTGCTCAAGGTAATTGAGACTGGAGATGTGACCCATTATTCCCCGACCAAGCCAGCAAACACGCACTGGAAAAACTGGCCGGGGGGAGGAAGTTTATAGGAATATTTGGGGAATTGAGATTCTAGATATAACTTATGGGGTTTTATTGTGAGTATCCTTCATGGAAGAAATTAAATTTTATAGCGTCAACGCATCCTACGGCGAGTTTTCCAACTTTGCGCCCTACGTGATCAAGGTAAAAGGCAAAATCTGGCCCTCAACTTCGCACTTTTTTCAAGCGCAAAAGTATGCCGGAACCTCTCAAGAGACCGCGATCCAAAATGCCAGCACGCCCACCAAGGCGGCCGAGATGGGCCGCAGCCGCAAAATGAGGGTACGCCCCAACTGGGACAATGTCAAGGACAATGTGATGCAGGAAGCTGTGCGCGCAAAGTTCACCCAACATGCTGATCTCAAGGCCCTTTTGCTGGGTACTGGCGATGCCAAGATCATCGAGCATACTGAAAATGATGCCTATTGGGGCGACGGAGGTGACGGCAAGGGGCTCAACAAGCTCGGCAAGATCCTGATGAAGGTGCGCGACGAATTGCGCGCCGCCCAATCTACCGATCGCTGAGTCGAGCACGCTGATTGGACTTTTTAAAATTCAGGTCCATGTGACCTGCAGGCGCGGGTCGAGACGAATCCATGGAAAAAACGGAACAACCGCCACACTACGCGATCGGCATCATCGGTGCAGGATTTGCAGGCATCATCGCTGCATTGCAGTTGCAGCGCAGCGGCCGCAAGGACTTCATCATTTTTGAGCGCGCAGACGCCATCGGCGGTACTTGGCGCGACAACATCTACCCCGGCTGCGCCTGCGATGTGCCCTCGCCCCTCTACGAGATCGCATCCGAACCCAATCCCACTTGGTCGCGCATGTTTTCCCCGCAGCCCGAGATCCTCGCCTACATGCGCGGCGTCGTGCAGCAACATGGCTTGGAGGCCCACATCCGCTACCAAGCAGACATCGTCCACGCGGCATTTGACGAAGCCGAAGGCAACTGGGCCCTCACCGATCGCCTAGGCCGACTCATGGTCGTGAAGACCGTGATCGCAGCGCTGGGCCCGCTCAACCGTCCCAAATGGCCCTCGATCCCCGGCATCTCTGAATTTCAAGGCAAGGCTTTTCACACCTCCGAATGGGACGCTTCCTACGACCTGAAAGGCAAACGTGTGGCGATCATCGGCACGGGGGCGAGCGCCATCCAAGTCGTGCCGGCCATCGCCCCGATCGTCGGGCAGCTCACGGTCTTTCAGCGCACGGCTGCCTGGATCACCACCCGCAATGATCACCCCGTCTCGGAAGGTCAAAAGCGCCGGCTCCAGCGATTCCCTAGCCTACAGCGCCTGCTGCGCAAGGTTATTTATGAAGTGCTGGAATTTCGCGGCAAGCTTTTCATTGGCAATCGCTTTATTCAGAACTTTGTCACGCGCCAAAGCCTCAAAAAGCTGGCCCGTGAAGTGCAAGATCCCGAGACACGCCGCAAACTCACCCCCAATTACGAATTGGGATGCAAGCGCATCCTGGCATCCGACGACTTTTTGCCTAGCTTCAATCGCCCCAACGTGCAGCTCGTGAACGACACGATCACTGCGATCACGCCCACAGGTGTGCGCACGGCCGATGGCAATGAATATGAAGTGGATGCGCTCATTTTCGCTACAGGATTTGAAGCATCCGACATCAAAACCGACGCCAAGATCATCGGCCTCGGCGGCAGGGAATTGTTTGCCCAATGGGAAAAGACGGGCATGGAGGCCCACCGTGGCACGACATTTTCGGGCTACCCCAACCTCACCTACCTGCTTGGTCCCAACACGGGCTTGGGCCACAGCTCTGTGCTACACATCATGGAGTCGCAGATGCCTTACATCCTGCAATACCTCGACCAAATCGATGCACTAGGCCCCAAAGGGTATTTGGACGTGCGCACTGAAGCGCAGGCAGCTTACAATGCCGATTTGCAGGCAAGGTTCAAGGGAACGGTCTGGGAATCGGGCTGCAAAAGCTGGTACCAGAATGCGCAGGGCAAAATTGTCGCGCTCTACCCCCGTCTAACGCGCGAGTTTCGGAAACGCATGGCCAAGCTCGACCTGGAGAGCTATGCGGCCAAGGGCTGAACGATCAAATTCAAAAAGGAAATGCGCAGCACGACTTCAGCGCAAGCGCATCAACGCACCACGGTGATTTTCTGCGTATTGGATTTGCCATCTATGCCCACCGTCACGAGGTACATGCCCGGATTATTGAGCTGCACAATACAATGATTTTGCATGGGCAGCATGGTCAGCACGACCTTGCCCAGCATATCGGTCACGGTCAAGGTTTCCATCGGCGAGGCACTCACCACTTGAAATTGGCCATTGCTGGGATTGGGATAGACCGCAATATGGCTCGCCAACTGATCGGCTGTGCCCACCGCTGGCGGATAACAAGTGCCCGGCAAATTTGCATCGACCCACAAGAGTCGATCGCGTATCCACTGCTTGGTGTAGGCGATTTCTTCGGCATAAGTATTCGCCAATGGTCCAGGATTGGGCCAGACATAAGTCCCCAAAATCGGCCATTGCTCAAAATGCCGATCGGTCGCTTGATTCAGCAAAGTGACTATGGAATCCATCTCGTGAAAAATATGGGTGCTGTCCAAAACCGTGGCCCGCAACTCGGTCCAGCGACACTTTAAGCGATTGGTAAAGAGCGTGTCTTGCTGCAAACGCTTCCACCAAAATGGCATGTCCACCTGACAATAACTGGGTTCATTGTATTGCCAATCGTCGGTGGTCGGCGCATTGCAATAGTCAGCGCCATGCCATGCGCCGTTGAAGTCCCAAACAGGACCCATTTTGAGCTTTCCGCCCTTGCTGTCCTTGTCCTTCGAAAAATAAGTCGACAACCAATAACCATCAATATTTTTGGCCATCTCGATCAAAATATGATGGTCGATGAATGAGCCTTCATTCGCAAAACGCCGCCAGCCGACGGTCGTATCTGCAAAGGTCGGCGAGGACAATGCGGTCTCAAAACTATCGACATAAAGCTGAATGTAATTTTGCTGAGCAGGCTGAATGCGAGACGGTTGTGGCTCAATGACCTGAAATTTGATTTCGTTGCTGTACACAGCAGTTTGGTCAGGCAGATAATTGCTCACCCAAAAGGGACCACCGACCCAGTCGATCTTCAAAATATAGCCGCCCGTCAATTGGTCGCCGCTCAAGTCATTGGAGCTGAGCTTCGCAATATCTACACGATTGGAATCGCGCTTGATGGATTCCGTGAGTTCGTAAATGCCTTGATAGGCGCCATTCAAAATTACTTCGCAATACCGCCCGCGCACTGCATATTCACCCATCTGATTGCTGAGCCTGTATGCCAAGTGATTGCGCATGCAAGCCTTGTCGCTGTAGGGCGCATAAAGGATCCAATCATTCTCGATCGGCATGCCTAGCAAACTCGTCTCCAGATTGGACCCAAAGGAGTCGCGTGTCTCTACGGAATATTGCCTTTGGGCGAAGCTTTGCGAACTGTTGCCACGCACCTCAATGCCTACCCAACCGTCGTAGGAATTGAAGGGGTCGCCCACATGGTTGAGATTGCCGGGTCCATTGTCGATGATGCCCATGCGGGCCATGATTTTGGGATCGTTGGGGATGGATTGGCCATTGGTATTCAGAATGACCAAAGGCAAATCCGTCGCCCGCACAATGTTCGCTGTGGCAGGATTTGTGCCAAACGTGATCGACCAGCTGAAAACGAAGCCCGTGTCGGCCCCGGCCATGTCGGTCACCCGCAAATACCAAGTCCCATTGCCGTCTTGCAGATTGTTGACGATGCCCATCTGCCCTTGCGGCCTGAAATATCCCGTAAACGGAGCCGTTCCCGAGGCGATGCCAGCGGCTGCCGTGTCACTGAAACAAGTATTGGTATAGTTGTCGTCTCCACCGCCCTGCCCAGACACCAGCAGGGCTGTCGTGCCGTCTGGCGCCACCAAAACCACCTCTACATCAGCATTGTAGGTATGCACCAAGTCAATGCAAGCCGACTCAAAACCAAAGCCCACTGTGTCGATATTGGCAGGACTGAGGCCAGACACCACAAGCGGAATGTCGATTGTGCTAAGGTCATGGATGGGCCCGCTGCCGCCCGTGAAGGTCTGCGCCTGCGCGCCTGCAAAGCCGCAAAAGCTCAGCAAAACGGTCATCAGGAACTTGTAGAGCAGGGGAATGCGCACTGTATTTTTCATCGATAGACTGCAAAAATGGATCAAGATGCATGATCGGCAATTTTTGGAGGATGCGCAAGGGGTTTGTAGCGGCATACCATTCCCGAGCAGGACACTTTACCCAGCTTGGAACCGTGGCCAATTATTGTTAACTTCGCCTTGCACGTGGGCCTCAACCTCAAACAACGTGATAACCAAGAATATGAAAAAACTGTGTACACTTTTCATGCTTTTGTTCGCATTCGTAGCGACTAGCCTTGCACAATATCCCAATTGGGGCTGGGGGCCAGCCATCACGATCAGTCAAAATGGGATGACTCTGAATTGCTCTGTGTTTGATCCATTTTTGAATACAACCAGAACCACCAGTGTTTCGAATGTCGACAATTATCAATATGCTGATGGCATTTTGGCTTATGTCACGCCTGGTGGAACTGTCGGAGGCGTGACGTACGATGTAAATATCGGTAGCTGGCGGACGGCGACTTTCAGTGGCAGCAGCAATACAACGATTCAGAACCGTGACGGCGTCATTGCTTGGGTCACAGGGGGCGGCACAGTTGGTGGCGCGGTGTACGATCCCAATGTGCAATCATGGAGATATACCACATTTAGCGGCAGCTCAAACACTTTGATCGACAACCAAGATGGCATCGTCGCTTGGGTAACTGGAGGCGGCACTGTAGGCGGTGCCGTGTACGATCCTGCTTTGCAAAGTTGGAGATACACGACCTTTTCAGGCAGCAGCAACACCTCGATCTTGAATTCCGATGGTGTCGTCGCATGGGTAACGGGTGGCGGTACCGTAGGCGGAGCCGTTTACGATATTAGCTTGCAAAGTTGGAGGTACACGACCTTTTCCGGCAGCTCAAATACGACAATTGTGAATGCCAGCGGCACCATTGGGTGGCTCACAGGTGGTGGCACCATCGGTGGAGCAGCTTATGATCACAACCTTCAAAGCTGGCGTTACACGACCTTTTCGGGATCATCTTCCAACACGGGTCTTTACAATACCGACGGCACTATTTTTTGGACAGGCAGCAGTGGATTGCAACATGAAGGCTATAATTTCTCAACCCAAAACTGGCAAAGCAACCAAAACACCGAGTTGAATTGCAAGATGTTTGTAGCCCAAGCAAGCGGTAATGCGCCGCTCATCAGCTACTTTTGGTGCATGTCTGTCGGTGCCAATTCCTACTCCTACAACAGTCGTGCAGGCCATACCATCACCCGCCGATGGGGCTACAAACAATATGACAATGTCGGCACATTTACGCCCGAACTCACTGTATTCAACTCGATCACCAACCATCTCTGCAACGAAACCGTGACCGTAGGTGGCGTCGGAGTCGCTGAGGCCGCTGCGGCCTACATCAGTATTTCGCCCAATCCTTTGCAACAAGGCGACCGCTTGGAAATCAAAGCCACCAAGGCGATTCGCAATGTCAGCGTTTGCAATATGATGGGTGTAGCAATCTATCAGACGAGCGCAAAAAGCAGCAGTGTTTCAGTTGATCTCAGCGATTTGCAATTGGCATCGGGCATCTATTTTGTGGAGGTTTTGATGGATGGGAATGCAGCAGTGAGGAGGAAGATTTTGGTGGAGTAGGGTTGGGTTTGAGAAAGGAAGAGATTTTATGAGCAAGAGAGCAAAAAATAGCTTTATTTCCTGGGATGACCACCTTGACGCCAAAAATGGCAAGGAAGGCACGCCCACGCGTCTTCAGTTTGAAGATGGTTTTGAAGCCTTCAAGATTGGGGTATTGATCCAAGAGGCAAGGAAACTGCAACACCTTACGCAAGACGAGCTTGCACTGCGGTCAGGCTCAACCAAAAGCTACATCTCGAGGATTGAGAAGAGTGTATAACAATCTGGGGGAGCGGCAAGAATATACTGCGCGGCCCACTGCCTCTGGCCGTTGGGCTATCCGACCCAAGCCTCTGGCGTTTCGTGCTGCAAAATATTGATTTTTAGCAGTCTGCCCAGGAGGCCTGGGTCGGACGGCCCTGCGGCGGGACGCCGCGGGCCGCATTGGTTTTCAAACATCTCCCTTAATTTGTTACACACTCAATCGGTTTTGACTTCATGTGTTTGATAATTGACTTTCGTTTACGCTGCGAGAATTGTAACGCCATGCCTCATTTGCCAATCCAAAATTTGAGCATAAAGCATCGTCCCCGTGAACAAATTTGGTCTATAGGCTATCCTCAATGCGCTAGCAATCAATTCATCATTGATTGCTGTAGTTCCGCCTGTGATCTTGAAATACTCAGCTAAAACCTTGAGAAAATCATGGCCATTTACCAACTGGAAAGGAGAAGGTCCAAGGTCTCTCAATGCGTCAAGCTTACCCTGCACATCTGTCAGAAATTTAATCGGTGTATCCGGCGATTTTGCAACCGTCCGATCAAAGAACTGAGGGAAATCGATGGCCCAATTTTTCACGTCAAGGCATCCTGAAAACCCTACTCCTCTGAAAGTAAGTGCTAAAGATTCTCTCCAATTCAACCATTTTAGCAATGAGATTACCTCAAGTAGTAGCATGATTTTGTTCCGAGTGAGTCCAATTTCCGAATTATTCTTAGGCCCATATTCAGACATAATACTTTGCCAGACTTCGTCATCCTTGATCAAAATCATCTCCATGTCATGCTCATCTGTCAGAAACATATTCGGAACGACATACTGGCTTGAATCTAGATGCAAAAAATCAGCATCTCTGACACCAATCACTAGCGGATATATTTTGATCAATTCTCCTACACATTCCTCCAACTTAGGATTTCCACCTGGCACACAATCTACATTGCAGGTTTGCGAGTCGATAAGCTTGCGATAAAGTCTCACATCAGTCTCACCTTCGACCAAAACAAACACGATGCCGTCATTGTTGGGGTGATATATTTCCAGCCGCAACTCGTTTAGTTTATCAATATAAGTGACATCCTCCTTGGTCATGGCTTTCCAGCTTCCTTAAGATTATATACTAGGTCCCAGCGATTATTGATGATCGACGGTGAGTGAGTAGCAATCAAAACATGAAACTTCTGAATTTCTATGATTCGTAAAAGATCATCAAGAAACTTCTTTTGCCAAGTCACATGGAGAGAAATTTCTGGCTCATCTACTAATACCAGAACATCTTGCTTCGCATTAAATATTAGCTCATAAAGTAACACAACCTCGTGCTGTTCCCCAGATGAAAGTTGGGTAAGACCCAAGGCCTTTCCCTTGCTAGTTTCAAAATAGAACCCTTTCTCCCTACTTATTTTTATGGATTTGAAAGTGAATCTTCTTTGATTCAATATATCCGTAAATAGCTCCAATTTTTCAAGCAGTATATCGAAAACACCCAATTTTTTTTCCAAATCTTCCAAATACACCAACAAAGCTTTCGCATCTTCTGGACTATATCGGAGTAATTTTTGCGTACCCTCATACAATCCAAATTTAGCTAGCTTTTCTTGCTTCAGCTTCAGAAGATTAAATCGTCTGTCATACTCGATTGCACTCAGGAGATTCTTCTCATTGATTAGTCGATCAGGGAACGAACTATCTAATTCTTGGGATGTAACAAAAGAACGCTGCGAGTATTGACTTATCGACTGCTTTAACTCAATAGCATATGTCTGGATCGTTTCGGTCATTATTGTCTCATCCCGTTCATCACGGAACTTTCGCTCTGGAGCCTTAACCTTCCGAAACAGTCGCTGCTCACGGATCAAATGAACATTTATCGAATCTAAGACAGCGTTTGCCTCCTTCGATTTGACTTCATGTATTCTATCGATAGAAAGCTCAGGAATTCTATCCGAATATTTATCCAAAAGCTCCTCCAAAGAAACAATAGTGTCTTCCATTTGGTCAAGGTATCGTTCATCATCGATTTTTCTAATTGGCAGATACCTCTTAATCTTTTGCTCAAATTCGGCATGAACCTTACTAGAAATTTCAACTTCTTCAAATATTTTTCCATATTCCCGAAAAACTATTCTCACATCCGATTTTTCTTCCTGATTTTTTCGAGAAATTTCAATACAAATCTGATCCTCAAGACAAATTTCAATTCTTTCGAAAATTAGTCGCTGAAAAAACAAGAACTTTCGATTGAACAAATTGAATATGATATTCAATACCATGGTCTTCCCATAACCATTTGGTCCAGTCAGTATCTTAACATTCTCGTTTTCTCCAAACGGAATATCATAATCAAAAATATCGAACAGTTGATCTATCTTAATTCGTCTTATTTTCATCCTCTGTGCCCTTAATGACGCTATGTGCCTGCGACTGGGATCCAAGTCTATGGCCAAAAATAGATCGCGGCATTGCATTTTCGAATTTCTTGCCCAAATCTAGGTTCAAAGTTCCGAAGATGGCTTCGGATTTACAACTTTTTTCGGGCGATTTCCTCATTTTCTGGGGTTCCAAACGCTCAATAGGGTAAAATAGTATCCAACATGTAGGGGCACTTCCTACAATTCGGAACTGACAAACCTGCTCCCAATTCCAAAAAACCCGTATCTTAGCCCCATGTCAGCATCCAAGATGATTTCTACCTTTAATCCTCGCCATGTCGTCACGATCGATCAGGTCGGCGTGGAGGAGCGGGTCGCGAAGTTCAAGACACGCTCGATCAAGAAGGAAAGCAAAGTGGCCGCCCTCAAGCTGGCCCTCAACATGATCGACCTCACCACGCTCGAAGGCAAGGACACCGAGGGCAAGGTCAGGCAGCTCTGTTTCAAGGCCATGCATCCGCATGACGCGCTGCCCGGCATCCCCACGGTCGCGGCCATCTGCGTATACCCGAGCATGGTACGCGTGGCCAAAAAGGCACTCGAAGGCTCCAAAATCCAGGTCGCATCGGTCTCCACGGCTTTCCCCTCGGGCCAAGCGCCCTTGCAGGTGAAGCTCGACGATACCCGCTTCGCGGTCGACGAGGGCGCCGACGAGATCGACATGGTCATCAGCCGCGGCGAGTTCCTCAAGGGCAATTACAATTTTGTCTTCGACGAAATTGCTGCCATCAAAGAGGCTTGCGGCAAGGCTCACCTCAAGGTGATCCTGGAGACCGGCGAACTCTGCACGCTCGACAATGTGCGCATCGCGAGCGAGATCGCCATGCATGCGGGGGGCGATTTCATCAAAACCTCGACGGGCAAGGTGCAACCTGCGGCCACCATGGAGGTGACGTTGGTGATGCTGGAAGCCATTCGCGACTTTTATTACGCGACAGGCAAAATGATCGGGATGAAGCCGGCCGGCGGCATCCGCGAGTCCAAGCAAGCCCTCCACTACCTGGTGATGCTGCGCGAGACGCTGGGCCAAGCTTGGATGAGCAATGAGTGGTTCCGCTTTGGGGCCTCGGTGCTCGCCAACGATATTTTGATGCAGCTCGTGAAGGAACAGACGGGCATTTACCAATCACATGATTACTTCTCCATCGACTAAAAACATGGCCAAGGATAAAAAACCTGCCGCAATCGGCTTGCAATTCGATACCGACTGGCAATATGCGCCCAGCCCCGAGAGCCGCGACCACATCCAGCTCAAGGAGCAATATGAGCTCTTCATCGGCGGACAGTGGGTCAAGCCCGAGTCGGGCAAATACTTCGACACGATCAACCCCGCCACCGAGGAAAAGATCGCCCGCATCGCCGAGGCGAGCAAGGCCGACGTGGACAAGGCCGTGCGCGCCGCCCGTAACGCCTACGACAAGTATTGGAAAAACATGTCGCCCAAGGACCGAGGCAAATACATCTTTCGCATCGCGCGAATGCTGCAAGAGAAAGCCCGCGAGTTTGCGGTGATCGAGACCATGGACGGCGGCAAGCCGATCCGCGAGTCGCGTGATGTGGATGTGCCATTGGCCGCCAACCACTTTTTCTATTATGCAGGCTGGGCCGACAAGCTGGAGTATGCGTTCCCCAACCGCCGCCCCGAGCCGCTCGGCGTGGCAGGTCAGATCATTCCTTGGAATTTCCCGCTGCTCATGGCTGCCTGGAAACTCGCGCCTGCATTGGCGACAGGGAATTGCGTGGTGCTCAAGCCTGCCGAGACGACCTCGCTCACCGCGCTGAAACTGGCCGAATTGATCCAAGAGGCCGACTTGCCGCCCGGCGTCGTGAATATCATCACCGGCTTCGGCGCGACCGGCGCCGAGTTGGTGAACCATCCCGACGTGGACAAAATCGCTTTCACCGGCTCCACCGACGTCGGCAAAATCATCCAACGCGCGATCGCGGGCACCCACAAAAAGGTGACCTTGGAGCTGGGCGGCAAGGCTGCCAACATCATCTTTGAAGATGCGCCGCTGGACCAAGCCGTCGAGGGCATCGTCAACGGCATCTACTTCAACCAAGGTCACGTCTGCTGCGCGGGTTCGCGCCTGTTTGTGCAGGAAGGAGTGTATGACACGGTCGTGCGCAAGCTCAAGGACCGCATGGAGACCCTGATCGTGGGCGATCCGCTCGACAAAAATACCGACGTGGGTGCGATCAACAGCGCAAGTCAGCTCAAAACCATCCAAGAATACATCCGCATCGGTCAGGTCGAGGGCGCCGAGATGTTCCAAAACGCCTGCGCACTGCCCAAGAAGGGTTATTGGTGCCGCCCGACGCTGTTTTTGGGAGCCTCACAGAGCCACCGCATCGTGCAAGAGGAGATCTTCGGCCCAGTTTTGGCCGTGCAGACCTTCCGCACGGTCGACGAAGTGATCGAGAAAGCCAACAACACCAACTACGGCCTCAGCGCCGGGGTATGGACCGACAAAGGCAGCAAGATCTTCCAAGTGAGCAGCAAACTCAGAGCCGGCGTGATTTGGGGCAATACCTACAACAAATTCGACCCCGCGTCGCCCTTCGGCGGCTACAAAGAAAGCGGCTTTGGCCGTGAGGGCGGATTGCATGGGCTGGGGGCTTATTTGCGGTTTTGAGAATGGAAGCGGCCGATAAATATGTAGATAGGATCAGGGAATACAAAGACTTAGCAAGTCTTAGCGATCTGTGGGAGTACATCAAGGTAGGTGAAAATCTGATTGATTGGCCATCAGGGTTCGCATTTGAATATATGATGCTCAGAGCCTTCGAGCTTGATTCTCGAACCCAAATCGATTATTCTTATCCTGTCGATCTTCTACACGTAGATGTCGTTGAGCAAATCGATGGCTTCATCCGAGTACCGCAAAGCGGGCTCAATGTGATGGTTGAATCCAAGGATTACAATGGGAATATCTCCATCGCATCGATCTACAAACTACGTAGTCAATTCGCCCGGCGCCCGTCCAACCTGATCGGTTGTTTTTTCACAAAACAGGATTACACGCCATCTGCAAAGTTGTTATCACATTTCCTTTTTCCTCAGACAATTTTACTGTGGTCAGGAAGGGATATTGATTATTGCTTTGAAAATGACTATTTTGTACAGGGATTAGAGGAAAAGTTCAGTCACGCATTAAAGAAGGGAATCCCAGATCTTGACCTCACCGAAATAATGAAAACGTATGGTACGTGAATTCAAAGATACAATCATCATTACCGAAGGAGTGGTGGATGCCGAAGTTCTGAAGGCATTGCTTCCATTTTCCGGAGGAGCAAGGACGTACTTCGAGGTCGCGGGTGGGATCAACCGTGCAATGACTATTGCGAGTACCATTCTGAATGCTCGACGGGAGAATGTGCTTCTGGTGATCGACAATGATGGAAATCGGGAAAACACTGAAACCGAGTTCATCAGAGAAATTGTAGGAAGAGACAGTGCCAGATTTCGCTTGATTCTTATGGTTCCAGAAATTGAAACCTTATTTTTTTCTGACCGCAATGCACTTGGGGAAGCCCTTGGATCGGAAATAGAAGACATGATTTGGGAAATCGGGATGAGTGCGCCCAAAAGCACCCTAGAAGTACTATTAAAAAAGTCAGGAAAACAGAACAAGGTCGAATTGCTAGCTTCCCCCTCGCTCCTAGCAGCCATGCGCAATCACCCAAAAATCAAAGAAATAAGAGAATTCGCCGAAGTGGCACACGCATAGATCAAGATGGCAAAAACGAAAACCCTTGACCTTGAATACTTCAGAAGGCCACTTGACTGGCTTGATGGCGATTTTGGTCCTCTCCTTACGAAGGCAGCGGTTTGTTGCCTGGTGGATCAGGGGCACGGGACGGGGATTCCGATTGCTGTTGAAACTGACTCGAACGAAGGCCAATGGTCCGTTGAATGGACGACCATCATTGATCCTGCTAGATCGGGCACGCTGCCAAACGAAAATGAACTCACGCAAAAGGGTAGCGAGTGCATCTCTCTTTTGCTTGCCCCAATATTGACGGGAATGGATTATTTTGAGACAGCACAAATCGGTACGGGAGTGGATTTCTGGCTCAAAGAAGACCCCTATAGCATGCTATTTGATGCAGGCCTTGAGGTCTCTGGCATTCGCAAAGAAACAGCTCAGAACACCGTGACCAACCGAGCCAAAGAGAAGGTCGAGCAAGTACGCAAAATGCTAGATTCGGAAATAATTGTCTATCTTTCAATAGTAGAGTTCTCCTCTCCAAAAGTGAATTTCAAAAGGCTATGACTGAGGTCTCTCCAGAATTGGTAAAACATCGAGAAGCGATGGGATTGGCGCGAAAGGCTGATGTCGAGCGCGTTGCAGGAAAGGAAAAAGAGGCACGAGAACTGTACTTCTTGGCTTTTCAGCTAGAAAAGTCCGTAGCTTTGTCTTTGTTGAATCCAGATTCACATGAGCCGACGCGGTCGGTTATCTTTCGAAGCGCAGCCTCATTGGGGATGTTGGCTGGCGAATACAGAGAAGCGGAGAAGCTCATTGCACAAGGGCTTGCCGGAAATCCTCCTGAATTGATCGCCGCCCAATTGAGAACATTGTTTGAGGACCTCAATTTGAGGAGGCATTTGTCCAACGAAGGGGTTTTGGTCGGATGGATGCCAACGCAGCTTTCCCCACAGGGCCAACGCAGTGAAAATTGGCCAAAGTCGGGTTCAGAGAAACGCAAAAGCACTTTTGTCGTGGTGGCAGGAAATGAACAGGCAGAGAACCTGAAGGAAATTCTCGTCGACCACCTTAAAGGAAAAGCAGCCATCATCCCAGCCGAAGGCGCTATTGGAGCCATCTCATTAGCAAATACACTGCTGATGTCTGAAGAATATCAAGGGTCGCGTGTGGTGTTGGTGCTTGACGCACGAGATGATGCAAGAAATGTAGAACACGCCCGCATCTTGATGGGCGATGACAGCAAAGTTTTCAAGCTCGTCTCTCTTGACCTTCGAATGATTGCTGATGGGCTGCAAGAAAATCACACAAAAATAGACCTGCCAATAGATATGGTTAAGCAATCTTTCATGACCCCAATCATTGACTTCATCCGTTCCGCTGAGGAGGCGGTTCATTGAATATAATCCAAATGGCAAAAACGAAAACTCCCGCTCCCCAGGCCCCTGCGGCCAAGTCCAATGGCAAGGCTGCCGCGAAATCGGCTGCAGCAAAGCCTGAGACGACCGTGAAGGCCGCCGCAAAAGCTGCGCCAGTCGCAAAGTCCGCCACCAAGCCTGTTGCGAAGGCTGCCCCTGTGGCAAAAAGCGCTCCCGTCGCGAAAGCAGCCCCTGTGAGCAGCAAAGTTGCAGCTCCCAAGGCCAAAGCTGCCCCCGCAAAAGCAGTCGCCTCCCCCATCGAAAACGGCAAAACCGCCTCCGCTCCAGCCACAGGCCTGCGCCTCAATGTGCAGAAAACCTACAAGCTCTACATCGGCGGCGC
>JANPHP010000123.1:0-7320 GCA_031424495.1 Bacteroidota bacterium
CAGGGCAATCGCATGAAAATCATACCTGCAAAAGTATCTCCCTGTAGTTGTCGTTGAGTGCCGCGATTTGGCGCTTGGTGTTTGTGCTGCCTTTGGTTGCATTTTCTCTTTTGATCATGTTGAGTGCAATCCTTCTGATGACCGACAGGTTCCGATCAGAGTTTCCGTTCCTGTTTCTGGCCTTGTCTTCACAGAAAACGACATCCAATATCCAATGAAGGCTGTTTTCGATGCCCCAATGGGATCTTATGAATTCGTTTAGTTTCTTGGCTTCCTCCTTGGAACTGGTGATATAATACCGTGTATCTGTGGTGGTCGTGCCTTCCAGCTTGAGATGCCTGGTGCTTGTGATGCGCACCACGGCGAACAAGTTCTTCCACTCGCCTTTGCATTCTATCCACTTGAGGTCTGTGATCGCCTCACATTTACGCACTTCCACCCGTCCGTGTCCGCTTTCTGTCTGCTCATGAATCAGGTCGGGTTTGAGCAAGTCGAAGCTGCGTTTCACTTGCTCAAAAAGCTCGGGTTGGTTGCCCTTGACCGCAATCATGTAATCGGCATTTTCCTTGCGAATCAAACTGACGATGTCCTTCTGGCAGCCCATTGCGTCAATCGTCACGGTGCAGCCGGCCAAAGCAAGAAGTGGTAAAAGCGCAGGGATTGCTGTGATTTCGTTGGATTTTGCCTCGATCTTCCTTTGCCCCACGACAATCCTGTTTGACCCGGCCCAGGCACTCACCATGTGGATGGCGGACTTCTTGGAATACTTGTCGTAGGAACCACGCAGGGTTTTGCCATCGATGGAAATCACCTCCCCGCCGACGATCTTGGCAAGCTCGCCTATCCAGCGCTCGAAGCTATTCTCCAATTTGTCGGGATCCATCAGCGCAAACACCCGCCCAAGGGTATCGTGCGAGGGGATTCCGCTTGGGTACTTCCCGAACTTCCGAAGCCAATCCAGCTTTTGATCGCCGAAAGTCTCGACCTCGACCCAGGTGTTGGCTCCCGAAACCACTGCTGCAATCGTCAAAAAAATGATCTCAGAAAGCAAATGAAGCTGGTTTCTCGACGAACGAGGATCAGGAATCCCATCGAATACATCAAGCGCAGAAGGAGTACCCATGGCTTTCATATCTTTTTGAAAGCCAAGCTAGAGTGCCGAAAAATCAGCACATAGCTCTGTTTTCAACCAACATCATTCAATTGTTTAGTTTTGAGGTCGATTTTTCATGCGATTGCCCTGCCCCTCCAATCCCCCCATTTGCTTTCTCCACAAATTTCACTAGCTTGTGTCTGATTGAGACCCTACCACGATTGTATATGAAACACCTCTCCCCAAAAACCATGTTTGTGGCTTTGGTGGTGCTGCTTTCGCATGCGCTTGCCGTGAGCCAAAATCCTTGCGCGCTCGACCCTGCTTGGGATGCCGATGGCACGCTGAAGGCTGATGCTTACTATGAGACGGCTGCGATGTTGGTACTGCCCGATGGGAAACTTCTCGCGGCTTCTAACAGCTTGAATTCATTGCATACGATCCTGAAACGATTCAATGCGGACGGATCCTTGGACCTGACTTATGGTACGGGCGGTCAGTTGATGCTGCCGGTGGGCGAGTCCAAGACGGAGGTTTTGTCGCTCTTTCACCACGATGGGATCGTGTATGTCGCGGGGGCGGCCGACGACATTGATGCCTGGCAGGTTTTTTATCCCTACGTGGCTGCGACGACGGTGGATGGGGCGATTGTGAGCGGCTTTGGGCAAAATGGATTCAAACGTTTTGACATCGACCTCCACGCTTTTGGCTACGCGAGCGATGTGATCGCCGACGGGAATGGCAACATCTACGTGGCTGGCGAACAGAACAACGACACCTTTTTTGTGGCCAAGCTCACGCCTGCGGGAGATTTGATGCCGGCTTGGGATGGCGATGGCATCTCCAAGGTGGGCCTCACCCTGCCAGATACCTATTGGGACATTCGAGACATGGCACTTGACAGCAATGGCCAAGTGCTGGTCACTGGACGCAAGATGGGCAATCTCAGCAGTAATCTCCCCGAATTCCAACAATTGCTGGTGGCACGTTTTGCAGCGAATGGTAGCCTCGACAATACTTTTGGCACCGGCGGCATCGGGATTTACAACAGCACGGGCAACACCATCAACGAAGGCAAGGCCATCATGGTCACGCCTGCGAATGCCTATATTGTGGCGGGTTTCATCCGAACTGGGATCGATGTCTACCTGACCACGACGGCCATCGACCACAATGGCCTGGTGGATTCCAGCTATGCTGCCGACGGCTGGGGCATCGAATATTTTGGGCAATCGACCTTCTGGGAATCAGATGTCTGCGCCAGCCTCTTGCCAGATGGCCATATCTTGCTGTCGGCATCGCGCGAATCGGGTGTTTTCAAATATTTCACGCTCATCATGCTCAATCCCGATGGCAGCCACGACCTTACTTTTGGCGCAAATGGCCTATTTGAAAACATCGTCGAGAACGACAATCTCAACTTCATCAAGTCGATGACGATCGATCCGCAGGGCAAGATTTATCTCGGCGGCTTTTCGCAGGTCTGCATCAACGGCGTCTGCGGCACGGTATATGTCGCGATCGCACGCTACAACTATACCTTTGGTGCGGTCGGGGCCAACGATCCCGCGCAGGTAAGCATCACTGCATTTCCCAACCCGGTCGCCGGCGATGGGATGCTGCGCTTGCAGGGCATCGACGCATCCTCCGTGCAGGCAATGGAGCTGCTGGATGTGGCTGGCAAATGCTTGAAATCGGTCAGTTCTTCTGGGGAAATGCTGTTGCCGAACTTGGCCAGTGGCATCTATTGTTTGCGGGTGACCACAGCGACCGCTGTCTTTACGCAAAAAATGGTTGTCTACGAATAGGCAGGCTGCCCTGCTTTTCGAGTACGATGCATAGGTAGGCGAGACCATCCATCCGCCGCCATTTCCAACCAATTAGCAGGTCTTTTTGCATGCTCTTAGATGTGTGCTTTTTGCCTTTGGTAATGTTGGGGCGAATGCAGTGGGCTGTGTGTGCTAGGGCTTTTCCAACCCTCCCCCTTTTGACAATTTTTCCCCATTTGCTTTTTCAACAATTTTCGTTAGCTTGTGTCTGATTGAGATTCTACCGCGATTTTGTATGAAACACTTCTTCCTAAAATCCATCTTTGTGGCTTTGGTGGTGCTGCTTTCGCATGCGCTCACCTTTGCCCAAAATTCATGCACGCTCGACCCTGCTTGGGTCTCCGATGGCATGATGACTGCCGACTATGGCTATGAGGGCACAAGAATGCTCTTACTTCCCGATGGTCGCCTTGTTGTGGCATCCAACAACTTGTATCAAGGGCAGGCGCAAGTGAAGTGCTTCAACCCCGACGGCAGCGTCGATACCAATTTTGGCACGGGCGGATCTTTGCTCATGAATGTCGGCCAGTCGATTACCGAAATTTATTCGGTCACCTACCTCAATGGCACGCTCTATTTTGGAGGCACGGCCGACAGCATGGGGGCTTGGCAAGATTATTATGCTTTCCTCGCTGCGACTACGGTCGATGGGGACTTTGTTACGTCATTTGGGGGCAATGGCGTTTTGAAATTCCACACGGGCGACCACGACTTTGAGCACATCCACTGCATGACCAACGACGACAACGGTGATTTGTACATCGCCGGTGTGCAATGGTACGATACCCTCTTCGTCGCCAAGCTCACATCCTCCGGACAAATGGTGACTTCATGGGGAACCAATGGGTTCACCAAAGTGGGGGCACCCGACCCCGATCGCTTGTGGAAGGCCAGGGATATCGAGATCGACAAAGACAAGAAGGTCGTGCTGACGGGCAAGTTTGCTGGCAATTTCAACAACAACCTCCCCTACTTTCAGCACTTGTTGGTGGCGCGCTTCAATACCAATGGCAGCCTGGACTATACCTTTGCCAACAATGGCATCGGCCTGTACAACAGTTCGCCAGACATACCCAACGAGGGCAAGGTGCTCATCATCAAGCCCAACAACCACTACCTCATCGTTGGAACTTTTCTCCTCGACTGGCAATACGTGTCCTCCACTGCACTTCAAATCCGGAACAATGGTTCGGTCGATCCTGGATATGGCGTCGATGGCTGGGTTGTCGATAGCCTCGGGCCCACCCCGTGGACCGAAAACGAGATCGACGCCCAATTGCTGCCCGATGGCCATACCATGATTGCGACGACACACTATTTGTGGAACGGCTTCCATTTTGGGTTGACAATGTTCAATGCCGATGGCAGCGTGGACAGCTCATTTGGAACGAATGGAGACGTCCTCACGCTCATCGACGCCGACAATCACTGCTATCCGCGCTCGATGGTGTTTGACATACCGCAAGGGAAAATCTATGCCAGTGGTTATACGCAGCTGTGTACCAACGTCTGTGGCCCTGTGTACATGGGCATCACGCGCCACAATTATACCTTTGCGCCTCCGCTGGTCGGCGTCAACGATGCGGCATCGCAGTCCCTGACTGCGTTTCCCAATCCAGTGATATCAGGAGGCCTTGTCAGCCTGTCAGGCGTCGATTTGTCCTCGATCCAAACGCTGGAGCTCATGGATATTTCGGGAAAAAGTCTCCAAAAGGTAGTGTCTTCTGGGGAAATGCAGCTTCCCGACCTCTCGCAAGGCATCTATTGCTTGCGCATCACTACGGCATCATCGGTCACGACGCAAAAACTTGTCGTGCGCTAAGGCCAAGACTTGCTCAAAGGGCAGCACTGAGCCAAGGCCTTGAAGTGATCCATGGCAGCAAATCTGCGTGAATCACTTCAAGGCCTTCCTTCGTTGTGCCCTCGTCAAGAATCGCATGGGACGAGACGTGACGCTTCCTTCCTATTTCCCCAAATCCTTTATATTCGCAGTCGCTGACGCACTTGCGTCGGCTTGTACCACCTCCACCAATTTGGAAATCTTATGCAAAGCGCATTTTCACTTGCCAATCACGAATTCATCGCATCGCCTGATATGGCCAGTTTTTATGTCATCGATACGGCGCCGACCTTGCCGGTAATCGTCGCTAACTATCGGCTGGACCTTCAAGACGATCTAGCGGGAATGTCCATCTTTTTGCAGGGCAATGCTGCAACTGGTTTTACTGTCCAAATCCAGAATGGCAATGCTTTTGGTACCGTCGAATCCAACGATCTCGTGCGCGCAGGCAGGGTGCTGGTGCAGACGCAAAGCTCCTACGATGGCAATACCGTCAAGCACCTCACGGCCTACCTGAACGGCGCAAGAATCGACAAAAACAACCTCACGCTCACCGGTGGCGGCATCGGCATCTCTGACATCGTTTCGACAGATCCACTGGATGTGACATTGGTGAGTGCTTCGCTGCAGCGAGTAGAGACACTCACGGGCGCGCAACGCACGGTGAAGGGCATTTTTGTGGAATACATCGATTTTACCGAGGTAGACTACGGAGGCAGCAGCACTTCCAAGATTTGGGGCATCCAAATCATCCTGAATCCTGCATGATCTAGACCTCCCCCGATGGCCGCAGGCGATGGCCCATTGTCACGCGCATGGTTTGACGTTGTAGCTTCGCATCGATCCAAACATAGAGCTCGTTCAACCCCGGACTGGATTTTTCCCCGCTCGTTAAATCATCGAGGTCTTGACGCAATGACCTCAATTCGCGTTCCTGTTCTATGGTAGCAGGATGATACATGAGGTATTTGAGCGACTCCATGAGCCGCTTGGTATAAGGATTGAGCTGCTGCCTACTGAAAAGATAGCGGTAGGCCGATCGATGCAGGTACTCCAACAATTCCCAATTTCCCAACTCAAAATGGAGCAAGATTACGAGGATGCGTGCAAAATGCTGGATGTCTTCGCGAATTTCAGGACCAGATTCGTCGACGATCGCATTCACCCATTTCAAAGCAGCCGAATAGTCCTCCAGCACAAATGACAAAATGGATAGGTTGTAGTGAAATGCCAATCGCCGCGAAAATGTGACCTGATTTCCCGCCCGATTCAGGAATTCAACGATCTCCCGCGCGGTGAGGATTGCGCTTTCCCAATCGGCCTTGTTCAGAAAATACAACAACTCATAATAGTAAAGCCCATTCAGCACCTGCACGTCGCCATGGTGATGACTCTGCCGCGTGGCGCGTATTTTGGCCAAGATGAGCGGAAATCCGTCGTAGCGATCCGTGAGGCTAGCTGCATGCAGCAAATTTGACAGCGTCGAAATGTATCTCGTCGCCTCATTGCGTTGCATGACGGGATGCGCTTCCCACCAAGCGACGCTTTCTAAAAAGGCGTGGTAAAGCTGCTCATGGTTGCCGGTGAGCTGATGCCGCCATGCCTGGCACTGCCAGTAAAAATGCCGCGCCTCAAAGCTGTCGGCCCTGGCGATGTCATGTAGCAGCGGATCGGACAGGATCGCCTGCAATTCTGGGTGGTCGGGTTGCTCCTGCAAGCTGAATTTCTGCTGGGTGAGCAGGAACATGCGGTCGTACAGGTTGTAATACTGGTAGGTGTGCAGCAGCTTTTCCAAGCTTCCAAGTTGCCCCTTGATCAAGCCATCTGCGATTTCCTTGCGGCCTTTGTCATTCAGGATTTTCCAAAGGCGGCGTTCCCACACGAGAATTTCAAGCAGGTAGAGGTGGTTTTCTGCTTCCTCGCAGAGCTTGCGCCCGCGCCGCAGCGCCTTCTGGCACTGGATGTAGAGCCCCCGCTCAAATAACAGGATGGCGTTTTCGATCTGCACCCTGATCGTTGTGCGGTGATCGCCCTCCTCGCCCATGCTGCGCAGACTGCGCAATATGCGCTGGTAGAGGTAGTTTTTTTCTGAACTCAGGTGCTGGGCGATGGGGCTGTGGGCAAATGCAAGCTTCAGTGCGGCCTCGTCATAGCTTGTCTGCGCCAACAGCACCTCAAAAATTCGCGTGGAATTGCTGTCGCCTTGCCCGCCACCGGGCAGTCCATGCAACTTGAAATAGCGCCGTTCGTTGGGCGAGAGCGAATGGATGAGCTCATGCAGTGCGTCGGTGCGCATGGTGTGCAGGTAAATCGAAACAGAAAAAATGATGCGCCCACAATCTCGGAAACAACTGGCATTCCACAAAATTGATCCTGTTTTTCCCCTGCAACGCATGTCGAGACGGGGCAATCGTTTGAAAACAAATTGCGGCCCGCGGCCTCTGGCCGCAGGGCTATCCGACCCGAGCCTCTGGCGAGAGAGGCTAATTTTGAATTAATCAGTATTATTTGCCCATTTCAATTCTCGCCAGAGGCTCGTGTCGGATCAGCGTACGGCC
>JANPHP010000124.1:0-13849 GCA_031424495.1 Bacteroidota bacterium
CCTTCGGGGTTGACAATTAAAAATACGCATTCAACCCCCGGTTCTACCGGGGGCTATCCACGTTTAAGTCCTTCGGACTTTGCAAGCTGAAAATGGCAATTATGCGCTTTCAACCGAAAACGCTAAATCCTTAACTTGATGACATTGAGCTACCGCTCCCGGCTACCCAAAGACGGTACGCCTCGGCGCACGTAGATCGATTTCAAGAGTCAGTTCAGTCCTTTTCATCCAAAGCTTACGTTAAATACAAAATCTCAGCGCAAATGGCATTGCACCAAAGCGGTTATACCCTCGCAAACCCAATCGGCATCCTCGTCGCTGAGCAAGGGGTAAAATGGTAAACTGATCACATTGGCGCCGCAATACTCGGCTTCTGGAAAGTCACCCAAACGATGCCCGAGGTATTGCTGATACCAAGTGAACAAATGAATGGGCGTGTAATTGACGGAAAGTTCGATGCCGAGCGCGCGGGCCTCGACGATGAATTGGGCGCGCGAAATCTTGAGCATGGCCGGATCCAACAAAAGCATGTAGAGGTGCAAGGCCGACTTCCCGGCGGGATTGAGCTCTACAATATCGATTCCTTGCTGCGGCCCGAAAGCTGCATCATAACGGCTGCGCAAGGCTTGGCGGCGTGCATACATGGCCTCCAACTTGTCGAGCTGAGGCAGGCCGAGGGCAGCTTGCAGGTCAGACATGTTGTATTTGAATCCAGGTAGCAAGACGTCGTAGAGCGGATTGTGCTCGACCTCCATGCGTTGCCAAGTGCTCTTGGCAATCCCATGCGAACTGAGGAGCCTGATCTGTCGGGCGACGTCCTCGTCGGCGCAGGTAACCATGCCGCCTTCGCCCGTCGTGATATTTTTGGTCGGGTAAAATGAAAACGATGCTGCATGCCCAAAAGTGCCCAAGGGCTTGCCTTGGAACTCGGCCTCGACGGCGTGGGCGCAATCCTCTATGATTTTGAGGCCGTGCTCCTTGGCCAATGCAACGATCTGATCCATTTGGCAGGGCGTGCCGCCGACATGCACGGGCAAGATCGCCTTGGTCTTGCTGGTGATTTTGCTGGCGATCGATGCAGCATCGATGTTCATGGTTTTGCGATCGATGTCTGCAAAGACCACTTTGCCCCCATTTTGCACGATGACGTGGCTAGTCGCCACAAAGCTCATCGGTGTCGTAATCACCTCATCGCCAGGCGCTAGATCCAGGCTGCGCATGGCCAAAAACAATCCTGCGGTGCAGCTGCTCACGGCAACGGTGGGGCAGTCGCCTTTGAGGGCAGAGAATCGCTGCTCAAACAGCCGCGTGCGCGGCCCCGTCGTCAACCAACCTGAGCGCAAGGTGGCCACAACCTCTTCAATCTCTGCCTCAGAGATCATTGCACGGTGATATGGAATGTGGCGCGGCTCGATGGCGGTTTTCAGATATTGGGGAGCAAATTAAGCAAAAGCTATGATCAAAAGCTCAGAACTCCTTACGTGCCCTCGAAATCGAGGCCCAGAAGCACGATTCGCGCAAACTGAAGTCACGTCGATTTTATTAGGGTCGCGGACAATCATGCTGTTTAGGGCGGGACTTGCAAGAATTACTATTTTGCTTTCGCCCTTGCAGGGCTTGCTGGTTACGTGTGTGTTCGGAGCATAGGGCTTTGCCCTATGCTGGTAGCTTGTGCCCTTACAGGGCTGTTGGCCACTGCTATAGCCCTGCAAGGGCACCAGCTACTAGCGATGGGCAAAGCCCATCGTCTGGAGGACACACCAACAATAGCCCTGCAAGGGCGAAAGCTATCATCGCTAAATACCAACCACTCAGTTTGCGCAAGGTCAGGCGTTGTGAAGCCTGGCGCAAGCACCGCAACCCATTGCATTTGCCTTCCCCAACAACCGCATTCCCCCAGCAACCGCATTCCCCTACCAACTTATCGGCTCAGGTAGAGGTTGCGCTCCAAATACAGCTTCTGGAAAAACTCATCGTTCAGGTCCTCAATGAAATAGATGGCCTCCCCTGTCGATTTCATTTCTGGGCCCAACTCCTTGTTCACATTCGGGAATTTGTCGAATGAAAAGACGGGCAATTTGATTGCAAAGCCTTCTAGTTTGGGCTCAAACTTGAAATCGCTGAGCTTGTGCGTGCCGAGCATCACTTTGGTGGCATAATTCACGTAGGGGATGCCGTGAGCCTTGGCGATGAACGGAACGGTGCGTGAGCCGCGTGGATTGGCCTCGATTACATAGACTTTATCGGCATAGATAGCAAACTGCACGTTGATCAAGCCCTTGACACCCAGCGCCAATGCAATCTTGCGGGTGTAGTTTTCCATCATCGTCTGGTGCAATGGGCCCAGACTAAAGGGCGGCAAAACGGCATTGGAATCGCCAGAGTGGATGCCGGCAGGCTCGATGTGCTCCATGACGCCGACGATTTGCACCGCTTCGCCATCGCAAATTGCATCCACCTCGGCCTCAATTGCGCCTTCCAAAAAGCGGTCGATCAAGATCTGATTGCCGGGAATGTCCTTGAGGGTGTTGATGACGTGCTCCTCCAACTCCTCATCGTTGATTACAATGCGCATGCTCTGCCCACCGAGCACGTAACTCGGCCGCACCAAGGCTGGGTAACCCACCGACTTGATGACGCGCAAGGCATCGTTTGCGTTCTCAGCGACGCCAAATTGCGGATAGGGTATCTCCAACTCCTTCAACAAGGCCGAAAATAATCCACGGTCCTCGGCAATGTCCAGCGATTTGTAGGAGGTCCCGGCGATCGGGATGCCGTAGCGGTCCAGCTTTTCAGCGAGTTTGAGGGCGGTCTGCCCGCCCAATTGCACGATCACCGACTCTGGAGCCTCGTGGCGGATGATGTCGTAGACGTGCTCCCAAAACACGGGCTCGAAATAGAGCTTGTCGCTGACGTTGAAGTCAGTAGACACTGTCTCGGGATTGCAATTGATCATGATGGTCTCGTAGCCCGCCTCCTTGGCTGCCTCGACGCCATGCACACAGCAATAGTCAAACTCGATGCCTTGCCCGATGCGGTTGGGACCCGATCCAAAAATGACCACCTTTTTGCGGTCGCTGCGATGGCTTTCATTCTCCCCATCAAATGTCGAATAAAAATAGGGCGTTTGCGCCTCAAACTCAGCGGCGCAAGTATCCACCATCTTAAATTGGCGCATGATGCCGAGGTCGGTGCGCTTGCTATAGACTTCCGATTCCAAGCAATTGAGCAGGTGGGCGATCTGCCGGTCGGCATAGCCGTTGCGCTTGGCCTCCATCAACAATTCCTTGGAAATGGACTGCACGGTGAAGCTGGCAATTTCCTTGTCGAGCTTGACCAATTGATAGATTTGCTCCAAAAACCACATGTCGATTTTTGTGGCCTTGTGGATGCGGCGCAAGGGCAAACCCAAGTGCATGGCATCTTTGATGTGAAAGATGCGGTCGCTGGAGGGATGCTCCAAACTGTGTTGTATTTCGTCGAGGTCGGTGAGTTCCTTGCCGTCGGCCCCGAGTCCGTTGCGCTTGATTTCCAGCGATTGACAGGCTTTTTGGAGCGCCTCGTTGAAGCTGCGCCCGATACCCATCACCTCTCCTACCGACTTCATTTGTAATCCTAGCGACCGATCGCTTCCCCTGAATTTGTCAAAGTTCCAACGCGGAATCTTGACAATCACGTAATCCAGCGTCGGTTCAAAAAAGGCGGATGTACTTTTGGTAATTTGGTTTTGCAATTCGTCGAGACGGAAACCCACTGCCAGCTTGGCGGCGATCTTGGCGATGGGGTAGCCCGTCGCTTTGGAGGCCAATGCTGATGAGCGCGAGACACGGGGATTGATCTCGATCACGATCATGCGCCCAGACTCCGGGTCGATGGAAAACTGGACGTTGCAGCCACCACAAAATTCGCCGATGGCATCCATGACCTTGAAGGCTGTGTCGCGCATCGTTTGCATTTGGGTGTCGGGCAATGTCATGGCTGGCGCCACGGTGATCGAGTCACCCGTGTGGATGCCCATCGGGTCAAAGTTCTCGATGGAACATATCACGATGTGGTTGCCGCCGGAATCGCGGAGCACTTCCAATTCAAATTCCTTCCATCCTGCGATGCTCTCCTCGATCAACACTTCGTGGATGGGGCTCGCGTGCAAGGCATGGGTGAGGGCTTGGTCGAGTTTTGTGGGGTCGTGTACAAATCCGCCGCCTGTGCCGCCCAACGTATAGCTGGGGCGCAACACAAGGGGAAATCCGATTTCTTGGGCGATTTCCTTGCCTTGCAGGAAGCTCTTGGCGGTGCGAGCACGCGGCACGTCGACACCGATCTCGATCATCAGTTTCCTGAAGATCTCGCGGTCCTCTGCACGCTCTATTCCCTTAAAATCAACGCCAATGGTCTGCACGCCATATTTTTTCCAGATGCCCGCCTTGTCGCAATCCATGGCCAAGTTGAGGGCTGTCTGACCTCCCATCGTCGGCAAAACCGCATCGATGGTGGGTTGAGCCTTCAGGATCTCGACGATGCTTTTGCGCGTGAGCGGCCACAGGTAGACATGATCGGCCGTGCTCGGGTCGGTCATGATGGTGGCAGGATTGGAGTTGATGAGGGAAACTCGGATGCCTTCCTCCCGCAATGAGCGCGAGGCTTGGGAACCGGAGTAGTCAAATTCACAAGCTTGACCGATGACAATGGGGCCGCTCCCGATGATCAGTACATGCTTGATGGATGGATTCAAAGGCATTGCACGAAGATTTCGGCAAAATTACACCGAGAAGGTCGGCCGCCAAGCTTTGTGGATATTTAATTCACCTAATCCACTCATGAAGAGCGATTAATAATGAATAATTAACATTGGCGCTCTGGGTAGGTGCTGCAACTATCGAGTGCCCCGTTTGTGGCCCTCAATGCACATAACTCCCAGCATTGATGTCTATCGTGCAGCCGGTTGCGTGGTCGGCTAGGCCGCTGAGGAGCAGGGTGATCATGGGGCCGAGGTCGCTGGGCTCGGTGAGTTGCGGCAGGGCGATGTCGTTGAGGGCGTAGTCTTCGCCGTACTCGTCCATGAAGTCTTGGGCCATGTCGGTGCGGACGAAGCCGGGGGCGATGAGGAAGCTCTTGATGTTTTGTTTACCAAATCCTCTTGCGATGGACCTGTGCAAGGCGACCATGCCGCCTTTGCTTGCTGCATAGGCTAGGTATTCGGGCGTGTCGCCCCTGAAGGCGGCCCGCGATGCGATATGAACTAGGCGACCACCACCATTTGCCTGGAAATGCAAGACTGCCAATCGCGACAGCTGCGCTGCTGCCGTCAGGTTAACGGCTAGGGTGTGGTTCCAATGCTTTAGCCAATCGTCCTCGGCATCGTCGAGCGGCGATAGGTGCGCGACACCTGCATTGTTCACGATGCCGTCGAGGCCGCCGAGCTCGTCGCAGGCGGCGGTGAACAGACGGCTACAAGCTGCAGGATCTGACAAATCGGCTTGCAAGGTGATGCTGCCGCTTTTATTCCCCGCGATGAGTGCCTTTGCTGCTGCCTCAGACTTTTCATAATGTACGGCCAAGGTCGCTCCCGCCGCCAATAGGTGGGTCACGATCGCTGCGCCGATGCCACGGCTCCCGCCTGTAACCAAGATGCGCTGCCCTTGCAGGTCGATTTGGGTCGCCATCAGAATTTCACGACGCCGCTAGCCAAACCATTGATCGCCTTGAGAGGATCGAAGCTGAAGTTGACGCCTTGCCACCAGACCTTGCCGCTGCTCGGCAGTCCGCCATAGACGGTGCCGACAATGGGGAAATTGATGTGGATGGCTTCTTTCATGATGTTGAGGCGAATGCCGCCGTCGTACCAAGCACCGTTGGGGGCAAAAACGTTGCTCGATAAGCCGTAGGCGAAGTCTCCAAAGACCGTCAAGAATTTGCCTGGCAATTTCAGGTTGCCGTTCATGGACACGAGTCCGCGGCCATAGCTTTGATTGGTGAGGCTCGAGAAACCACCATGATCTCGGATCACTTGGTGGCTGAGCCAACTGGTGTTGGCGGCCCGGTCGAGGACGATGTGCTCGCCAAATGGATCCTGGCTGCCCGAAACGCGGTATTGCAGCAGCCAAGGTGTGTTGTTGGCTGAGGCGATGACGCCGCCAAAGACTCGGATCGAGCCATTCATCTTCTTCAGAATACGACGTCCATAGGCAGACTCCACGGAAAGGCGACCGACGCGATCGGCGAGATTGCCGCCCAGCTCTGCCTTGAAGCCAAAGGTTGTAAGACCGGTTTTGGCTGTTGTGGACCACTTTGCTGCTCCATAGACGGGCAAATACCAGTCGCTGGGGATCAATGAACCATCGCTGGGACGGCGAGCCAAGATTTGTGCATCCAAGCTCAATTCATTGTTGAAAGGCGAGCGCTCACGGGCCTTGTTGAAAACAAAGGTGAGCTCGGGTTTCACCCGCAAAAAGGTCGAGAAGGATGAGGCTTGGGTGGAAAGCTCAATTTTGCGAAACAGCTTGCTGGGCAACCAACGGTAGGTAAATCCTGCATTGCCCACGAGGTGTGAATTCCCAAATCCAAACATGGGCATCACATGAAATGAGAAGGGTTTCTCGGGAAATAGGTTGTGGTAGAGCAACATTCCGCCCATGAAGCCGTCGGTCGTATTGTAGCCGATCACAGGGGCTAGGCCCAGGTGAAACTTGTCGGGTGTGGGAAATTTGTAGAGAAAATCGAGGGCCATCGGGCGACGGTGGTGGAATAGGCCCTTCTTAAAGCTGTTATTGGCCTCGTTCATTTCCGGAATCTCGCCGTTTTCATTGACCATGGCGGCCGCAAATTCGGTCTCGACGACAGTGATGGTGGTGTCGTGGAGGAAAGGCTTGGTCCAGTATGTCGCAATTGCCTTGCCCTGGTCATCTAGGAGGGAAAGCGAAACGGGCAGGGTCGTCCCTGAATTGTTACGCACGGTAAAGGTATTGCCTTCGCGGTGGGTGATCTTGAAATCTAGCTTGTGCTTGCCCCTGATATAGGCCTCAAAAAACCATGAGAGGTCCTCACCACTTACTTTTTCAAAGATGTCTTGGACGTCTTCGGGATAAGGATGCTTGAATTTCCATTTCTCATAATAGGCATGGAAGCAGCGGTCGATCATTTCCCTGCCCAGGTAATCCTCTAGGTAGTTGAATGACAGCCCAGTCTTCATGTAGGCCACGACTCCGTAGTTCATGCCAGTAAAATCGGCGGCATGGGTCTCGACAGGCTGGTCACTGTTTTGGGAGGCGGAGAGGCGATAGCCCTCCTGTGCCATGAAGGTGTGGGTGAAGTCGAGGCCGAGCCGCTCTTGGATCGGCACGGGGATCATTTCCAGCTTGTCGTTGCACAATTCTTTCCAATAGCGGGCTTCAAAGAAGGTGTTGAGGCCCTCGTCCATCCAGGGATAGGCGCGCTCATTGGAGCCAAGGATGCCGTAGTACCAGTTGTGGCCGACCTCGTGCATGGTCACCATTTCAAGATTGGAGGCACTGCCACCTGCGCCGAGCACTGTGATGTTGGGGTATTCCATGCCAGCGCCAGCGCTCAGTGCGCCATCTACAGCCGTCGCATGGTTGTAGGGGTAGTCGCCGTTCCAGAGGCTGTAGTGATAGACCGCTTTGGCGACGTACTCTGGTCCACGGCGCCAGAGGTTGCGGTCCAGGTTGGTAAACATGGCTACGCAGCGCACGGGGCGCTTAGAGGTCGGCAGGTCCACGGTATCGGCCAGCACGTAGTAGTTTTTGTCACAAAACCATGCAAAATCATGGACGCGCTCTTGGTGAAAGTGGAGTGACTTGTACTGGTCGGCGGGGAATTCGGCGGGGAAAATGGCCTCGGGCAATGGTTTTTCCAGCAACTCGCGCGACAACTGCTCGCGTTGGTTGAGCCAAGCGACCTCTGGATCGTCGGCTGCAAGGTCTCCGGTGGCACCTACAACGTAGTTTTTTGGCACATTGATGGTCACATCAAACGTGCCAAATTCAGAAAAAAACTCGCCTTGGTCGAGGTAAGGGATCGGGTGCCACCCCTTGCGGTCATAGACTGCGGGCTTGGGATACCACTGGCAGATTTGGTACTGCTGATCCACGTGGCCTAGTCGGCTGAATGAGATCGGGATTTTGACACGAAAAGGTGTTGAAATCGTGACTGAACCGCCCGCAGGGAGGGTTTTGGGGAGGATGAGCACGGCGATATCGGGATTTCCTTGCCACTCTGAAATGCTGGCCGCCACCCCATCGACCTTAAAATCAAGGCTGTCGATGGCCCCGTGGTCTTGTGGGTCGCTGTCGTTGTATTTGAGCGAGCCATCCTCGCGCTTTTGCTTTGCAAACGCCGATCGCTGGTCGCGGTAGGCATTGGGCCAAAGGTGCAAAAAGATGGTATCTAGCGCATTGGGCGAATTATTGGTATATCGAATCTGCTCTTTACCTCTCAAAACATGGGCTTGATCGTCCAATCTCACCTCGATTTGATAGGCCAAATCCTGCTGAAAATATCCACCCTGAGCAAAAGCTCCCAATGTGATCAATGAGAGCAATAACAATACCAACGACCTCTTTTTCATGACAAAACCTTAAAAATTGTAGATGTAACCTGCCGCGAAGTTATGCACAATCGTTGCAATCCTTACATCGGCTGTCCTTTTTTGTTGGAATGAATTTTCTTTCTTTCTACCTTGTAACCTCGAAATAGACGTGGATGGAACATGCTGGTGATCAAAATGGTGGTGAATGGGAACAGCGTGTGAAATTTTATTTGTGTTTTGGTTGGTTGGTTTTCGGTAGATTTTTGGTAGGTCGCTAGGTAAAATTCAAAGGAAGGGTGTTGGAATGGAAAAAAACTACATCAAAAGAGCAAGCGCAGCGCTTTGCTTAGTCTTTGTTGGGTTGATCGGCATACATCAGTCTGTTTCCGCACAGGCTGGGTGGAACATGACATTGCTTGGTCAATGGGATGACAATCTCATCCCCACGATTTCAGGTGCACAGTACAATGATGTCTGGGGGTATGCTGCTGGCGGACGTGAGTATGCGATCATCGGTGCTACCGATGGCAACTACATCATCGAGGTCACCAACCCTGCGACGCCCGTTGTGCGGGCTGTGCTTACTGGCTCCTGCCCCTCAACGCGCTGGAGAGACCATGTCACATACCAAAACTACCTCTATACAGTCTCTGACAACTGTGCTTCAGGTGGCTTGCAAATCTGGGATCTGAGCACGCTGCCTGCTGCGCCGGTCTTGGTCTACAACAGTACTGCGCTTTTTTCAAGTGCGCATACGCTCACTGTGAATCCAGTATCTGGTCGCATCTACGTTGGCGGTAGTAACATTCAGCCCGCAGGCATTCAAATCTTGCGAGTATTGGGCCAGCCAACCGCCCCGACACAACTTGCCAATTTTACCTTGGGTTCCTATACGCATGACACCTATTGCCACAAGGACACCCTCTATGCATTCTACGGCAACAGCGGTTGGGCCTCCTTCAATTTGGTGAATCTCAGCGCGCCTGCCCAGTTGGATTATTTCTGGGGCTATCCTGACAACGGTTTTGCGCACAGTGGCACGTCGATCAACAACAACAAGACATTTATTTGGAGCGACGAGACGATCGGCAAGAATGTAAAGGTGGCTGACGTGAGTGATCCTCGCAATGTAATCTTTAGCACGATGTTCAAGTCTGCCCTCCTAGGCCCCACCTATACCAATAGTACCGCGCACAACATCACCGCCAAGGGCAATCTTGCCTTCATCGCCTACTATGAGGACGGCCTTCAGGTCTACGATTTCACGAATCCTTCGGCTCCCGTGAAAGTCGCCTACTATGACACGCAGGTGAATAGCACCTACAATTTCACTGTCGGCGTATGGGGCGTGTACACAGAACTGCCTTCTGGTAAAATCCTCGTTTCCGATACGCAAAACGGGCTTTACATCTTGCAGCTCACGACGCCTTTCCCGGTAAATCTGCTCAATTTTGGCGCAACGGCCCTTCAGGACCGCGTAAAGCTCGATTGGTCCACCGCAAATGAGCTCAACAATATGAGTTTCACTGTGGAGCGCTCGATCGACGGTGAGCATTTTGAGGACTTAATGGAGGTAGCAGGTGCAGGCACAAGTGCCGACCGCAAAGATTATACCGCCGATGACCAGCAACCACTGTCTGGAATCAGCTACTACCGCTTGCGGCAAACCGACGACAATGGGGCTACGACCCTCTCGAATGTCGTCTCAGTCAATTTCAAGAACGCTGCCCCAGAAATGAGCGCTTTTCCAGACCCAGGTCAGGTGGGCGAGGCGATCACAGTGCAGTTTTCGGTGCAGGAAGCCCTCAGCGGAAAACTTAGCGTGTATGACATGGTCGGCAAGGAATTGCATGCTGAGCCCCTAAGCCTCACCCCTGGACAAGTAGAAGTTAAATTGCCAACGACGCGTTGGTCGGCAGGCACCTACCTCGTTCGTCTGGACGCAGGAACCTTTCACCTTCAACAAAGGTTCATTCTGACGAATTGAGATTTGATTTTGGAAAACGAATCAGCCGTGAAATCAACAGATTTCACGGCTGATTCATTTTGGGAAAAGTTGCGGCATGTGATCGGCAGCTTGGATGCAGGCCAAACCCTGCCTGCGCCAAATGAATCGGGCCAGGAAACAAGAATGGGAGGTCCTTGCTTCTACCCTGGCCCGGTTCTGTGAAAGATTTGGGAAAAAGTAAAATACTTTACTTCGTTAAGATAGTGACTTTCATTCAATTGGATGCCGTGCAACAAAAAATTATTTTTCAACAAACGATCGCAAGGCAACAGCCGCAATTCCGCAGAATCGTCTATTCTGGTAAGGATGCCTCTGAGAATTGCTGGGCGTCAATTAGCAATTGCGAAATGGAGGATGCAAATTTGCGCTGCAAAACAGGTTGCCATGCGTAGGTATTCATTGTTTCTCTTCTTTCAATTTGCGGCGATCGTCGCCCTCGGGCAGCAATTTACGCAGACGATCAGGGGCACGCTTCGCGACAAAGAATCGCAGGCAGCCCTGGAAGGTGGCACGATGGCTCTGTTTGCGGGCGACTCGGTCATCACCGGCGCATATACCGATGCGGAAGGCCGCTTCAAGTTTGAGCGCGTACCCACGGGGCGCTACACGGTCCGAGCCGCCTACATCGGCTACGAACCTGCAACCATCCCCAACATCATCGTCAATTCAGGAAAAGAGGTTGTGCTCAACATCGCCATGACCGAGGCGGTGATCACGACCGAGACGGTCGAGATCACCGCTGGCAAAAAAGACGAGGCCCGCAACGATATGGCCCTCGTGAGCGCACGGCAATTTACGATCGACGAGACCCGACGCTATGCCGGCTCCTGGAACGATCCCGCCCGTATGGCCAGCAATTTTGCTGGCGTGATGCCCAACAATGACTCCCGCAACGACATCATCGTGCGCGGCAACTCGCCCTCGGGCGTGCTGTGGCGCTTCAATGGCATCGATATCCCCAACCCCAATCACTTTGCGAGCTTTGGCACGACAGGCGGACCGGTGAGCATGCTCAACAACAACGTGCTCGACAACAGTGACTTCATGACAGGTGCGTTTCCGGCAGAGTATGGGAATGCATTGTCTGCTGCATTTGACCTCAAAATGCGCAAGGGCAATGATGAGCAATATGAGTTTTTGGGACAATTTGGCTTTAACGGCCTTGAATTCATGGCCGAGGGGCCGCTCTCCAAAAAAACCGGTGCTTCATTCCTCATCAGCTACCGCTACTCTACATTGGAACTGATGAAAAAGATCGGGATCAAGTTTGGCACGAGCGCCCAGCCCAAATACCAGGATTTGTCCTTCAATCTGCATCTGCCGACCCGCAAAATCGGGACGTTTTCGCTCTTTGGTATCGGCGGTTTGAGCCATGCGCTGGTGCTGGACAGCGAGCGCGACACTGCAGACTTCTTTGGACCAGCAGGCAATGACATCGATTTCTCGACGAATACGGGAGTTGTGGGCTTGCAGAACCAGCTTTTCCTGAGCAAAAATACATTCCTGAAACAGACGATCTCGGTGCAAGGCTCGACGCAGGGCACGATCGTGGACCGTGTGGACCGCATTACTAAGGATCCTACGCCTTTTTACCGCAACAACTCATGGCAAGGGAAATGGAGCTACAATTTTGTCTTCAACTCCAAGGTGAGCACGCGGCATACGCTGCGCGCGGGCATGTTTGTGGACCGGATGCTTTTTTCATTGTATGACAGCCTGCAGCCCGACACGGCAAGTGGGTGGCGCACGCTCACGGGCGTAGACGGCAATGCTTTTTTGTTGCAGCCCTATGCACAGTGGAAATGGCGACTCAACGAAAAGCTCTCAGCCGTGGGTGGCCTGCACATGCAATACTTCTCGCACAACGGCTCCACGGCGATCGAGCCGCGCGCGTCTGCGCGCTGGGCAATGACCAAAAACCAATCGATTGGCTTGGCTTATGGGGAACATAGCCAATTGCAGCCGATCTACCTTTATTATTACCGCACGCGCTATCCAGGAGGCACATTTGCCACGACCAACAATGACCTCGGTTTTACCCGCAACCGCCACTTTGTGATGAGCTATGATTGGAGCATCAACCGCAACTTGCGCATCAAAGCTGAGACGTATTACCAGCGACTGCGCAACGTGCCCGTGGACGGCGCCAAGCTCAGCTCCTACTCTTTGCTCAATGAAGGCTCGGATTATGTGGTCAGCGTTGCCGACAGCTTGGTCAATAAAGGCATCGGTCGCAACTACGGGATGGAATTCACCTTGGAGAAATTTTTTGGCAAGGGCTATTACTTCTTGCTCACTGCGAGCCTGTTTCAATCCCAATATGCCGGCAGCGACGGTGTGTGGCGCAATACTTCGTTCAACAATCAACATACCCTCACCTTTCTGGGGGGGTATGAGTATCGATTTGGCAAGCGCAAGCGGCTGTTGGTGGGTTTGGATGGTCGCATTGCGAGCTCAGGAGGGAAATGGTATACCCCGATCGATGAAGTCGCCAGCCAAAACTCACTTTTTGCAGTCTACCAAACGAATAAGGCATTTACCGAGCGGCTCAAGGGCTATTTCCGCACCGACTTGCGCTTGAAGTTGCGTCTCAACAGCAAAAAAGTGAGCCAAGAGTGGATCCTTGACGTTTCCAACATTTTCAATACCCAAAATCCGCTCAATGTCGTGTATGACATCCCGACTCGGGCACTGCGCACCAATTATCAGATCGGATTTTTTCCAGTCGTGCAGTACCGCGTGGAGTTTTGATCCTGTGTTCGTGGATGAGTAGTTCGTTTTCGAAATCGCAGGATTCATCAGGCGCTACCATGTTTCGGATTCCAATTTGAGCGACGCAGGGAGGCAATTTGAAAGCCAATCTGTGTAATCGGCAATGTTTTTTGCATCCTTGTTCAAAACTTGACATCTTAAATTTGCTTCCGATCCTTGTATTTGTAATTTTGACGGTTCCTTATAAAGGATCAAAATCGATTGAAAAAAAGGCCTTTGTGTCTAGAAAAGCGATAAAATTTGTATCAGGCATGAGAAAATCTCTTTTGTTGCTGGCTGTGGTCTTAGTGGGATATGTCTTGAAGGCACAAACCTGCGGTCCTTATGCATTCAGGAGCTTCAACATCGGTGACACCTCGGGGATCGAAGGTTCCGGTGTCGACACGTTTGCATTGAGCCAAGCTTACCCGACGACCCTCCCTGCCAAGCCTGCGGGCGGCTTTATCTGGGAAAAAACCGATTTCCGCGCTGGTGCTGGCGGATACATGAAACAGGTGCTGGATTATTGCTGGGAAGGCATGGAC
>JANPHP010000125.1:0-11801 GCA_031424495.1 Bacteroidota bacterium
CCGCGGAAGGATGCTGACAATCTGGGCGAAAATCGTAATATTGCTCATGAGCGGGATGACTATTTTTGTGGTGCAAAAACAAGGTAGCCATTTCCGCTCATTTTTTATGTCTAGTTCATAAATCGTTTAGGACAGGAGTGACCAGTGATAATTTGGTAGGGAATTGGGAGAGCTTTATGAGTTTTCACTATGCTGATGAAAAGGTTTACATCGAAATGGATTCGAGCAATTTTCCCAAACATGAACTCATTTTCTTTGCCAACGGTGTGTTTCAGGAACCGCAGAGACCAATTAGCTCAGAGACTACTTTTTATTGGGAGTATTTGCCTGAGGAGCAAATGCTAAGTATTCATACATTTGAAGATGCTAAACCCAATGGTGGGACTCGCTATATGTTCTATGCGTGTACGAGTGAAATATTTATTATTGAAAAGCATAATGAGTTTTATTTCTACAGAAGGATTCCGGAGTTGGAATAGCTTAAGCTCGTTTTCGCTACCACGATATTGAATTGAAGTGGGATGAAAAGGTGATATGCTTGTCTGGAACTTTGCCAGTAGGCCAAATCCCTTGTCATTTCGACCGGAGTTTTTTGGTATTTGCAAGGCTCTGTAAGAGCCGCAGCAAATGCCAAAAAACGTAGCGTCCCGTACAAGGTGCGGGATTGCGCCTATCGATACACTTCCGACTAAATTGCCCTTCTGATGAGCAGCTTTTCGTAGGATTCGCAAATAGAAGTTTTCAAGCAGGAGGTGTATCTAGCAGCGCTAGATTTCTCCGCTACGTGATCGGCTCGCTTCGCTCTCTCGATCACTCCGGTCGAAATGACATGCGTTGAGTTCACAACTGTTAAAGTTGCGGATACGCATTTTTATTTTCATGCAAAAACCATTCATGACATTTGAAAAGTGACCGCCAGCAACCTCATCCCAAAAATCGCGTACAATCAGCTCCTCAATTTAGATCGCCCATGAAAGTCCTCGCGTTTTTGGTGGAATGCATTTATTGGTTCGGCATTTTTCTTAGCCCTGCAGGAATTGTCGGCGGTGCCGGCGTGCTGGTCTATTACAATTACCCTACAACCTGGGGGCTGATTCTGATGATCGCCTTGGGTGTGATTGGGGTGACACTCGGCATCGTTTTGGCCGAATATGCCCGTCGCACGGTGGGTTGCTCCGTTTTTTGGAGCCGCATCTCTTCTCCGGCAGGCAATCCAAATCAAGGACAATCGTAGGCCGATCATTTTTGATTTCGAAGCCTTACTTCCGCTTCGTCACCGCCAATATCGGCCCAAAATCACCGCCCAAATCCATGCGCTTGCTCGTCGGCAGGTACATTTGGGAAATCGCACCATCCAAATACAGCGCATCCGTACAGCCTAATGCATCCCGGAAAAGCGTCGCAAAATCATAAAAATTGACGGGCTTGTCAGAGATCGCAAAGATCACTTGGTGGTCTTTGGTGATGCCGACGCCGCTCCTGATATTGGTGTTGGGAGAGCCTTTGGTGAATTTGGGATGCAGCTTGCCGTCGATCACGAGCATGGGCCCTGACTGGGTCGCAAACTTGATTCCTTTCTGATTTTTTGGAAATTTTTCCGTGACCACGACCTTGGGACCCTCGTTGTCGAGGTAAAATACGCCATTGGGTTTGAGGTAAAAATTCAACATTTGTCCCTCGGGACCCCTGGCGGTGTCGAGCGGCACAAGCTGTTTGCCTTTTTCGATGAAAAGCCCCTCCGGCGAATTGTCGGGATTGTACATGCCCGCATTCGTAATCATGACGACTTGATCTCCATTTTTTTCCAAGTCCTTTTTGAGGCTGCCGATGTTGAGGTATTTTTCACCCGCAGCGTTTTTCCAGTGCAAATGCATGCTCAGATCTGCTGGATTCACACGAATTGCAGAATATTGCGCACCTTGAAAGCGGAACGAACCGGCAGGCGTGAGCTTGGATTCGATGCGTTTGATCTCCTCCACGCGTCCCGCAGCCGCGATCGTTTCCCTGCGTGCCGCAACGACATCCGACAAAGAATCGAGTCGCGCAATCCGCAGCCGCCGCAGCGAGTCGGTCGGCACGCTGTCGGCGGGCACCGCGTCGACGATCGCCCGAAATCGAATCGCATCGCGCTCCCAAGTCGCCAACAGCGAGTCGCGCAAGGCATTTTGCGCAATCGGCTCCTCAGTGAATGCCGGCCCCGATGCAATTGCATCGACCTCACGGATGCTTGCGAGCAGGCTCGCAGCATGGTTGCGCACCTCCACAGTGAGCGGGTTTTCCATCACGCGTGGTTTCGCATCACGCGGGGGCACCGACGCGCCCGTGTAGTCGGGCACGATCACGTTGCAAGAACCAGAAATCAAGGTCAATGCGGCAAAAAAGACATTTTTCATGGCGGTGCGCATTAATGTTTCGAGACAATTTTGATGGCCGAACTTTTCCCGATCAGGGAGGTGAGATTGATGATGCGAGGCACGGAGACACCGTCATGAATCTCGATCGTGAGGGTATTGGTGGGCTTTTTGCCTTCGTTCCAAGCCTTGGAAACGAGGTAGTGAACCTGCCCAGGGGTGATCACGAGATCGATATAATGATTGTTTTCCAAGACCTTTTTCTTGCCCAATATTTTTTCATGGTCTACGATCCATTTCCCATCAAAGTTAATCGAAATTGTATCTCCATCCTGATCTTGGTTGTCATAATAGTAGACCCTGATGCTGTCTGAATTCACGGTCAAGATATCCTTTTGGAAAATGACCGTATCCTCATCGATTTTGTTGGGGATTTGTTCAGCTTCTTGAGTCACCGTGACCGTAAAAGCACATGTTGAGGTATTGCCGGCGACGTCTTTTACCTGGTAGGTAATGCTGGACGCCCCAATCGGAAATACCGATCCGCTTTTGTGCTCGCCGATGGTTTGCAGCACGCTACCTGGGCAATTGTCACCATAATTGGGCTCCTCAAAGCTGAATTTTGCGCCTTTCGTTCCAATTTTGGCTTGCAGGTGCACGTCGTTGGGGCATTCGACAAAGGGCTTCTCCATGTCCTTGACGGTGACATTGAAGCTGCAATTGGCGGTTGCGCCAGACGGATGCGTGGCTGTGAAGAGGATCGGTTGCGAGCCGACAGGGAAATTGGATCCAGTTTTGAGGCCGCCGGTTTGCTTGATCGTCGCATCGGGCAGGTTGCCCGTGAGTGTAGCCGATTTGAATGCAACGATGGCAGCGCATTCGGTCGGATCTGCGGGCACCACGATGTCTTGCGGGCACTTGATGCCGAGGTCAGCAGGTTGATCCACAACGACTTCGAAGCTACAAGTTGCCTTATTGCCGGCGGCGTCCTTGACTTGAAAGGTCACCGTGGTCGATCCAATAGGAAATATTGCGCCACTTGCCAATCCGTCGGTGCGACTCAGGGCTGCGCCCGGGCAATTGTCGGCATATTTGGGCTGCTCAAAGGTGGCTTTTGCGCCTTTGCCCTCGGCAGTGGCCTGCAAATGCTTGTCTTTGGGGCAGGTGATCGTGGGATCCTCCATATCCTTGACGGTTACTTTGAAATTGCAATTCGCCTCAGCGCCAGAGTCATGCGTTGCGGTGTATTCGATGGTCTCGCTGCCGACGGCGAAGCTCGATCCGCTCTTGCCGCCGCCCATCTGCGTTACCGTGGCATCAGGCATATTGCCGGTGAGGGTGGCGGCTTTGAAGCTCACGATGGCCGCGCAATCGCCATCGTCGGCTGCGACTACAATATCTTTGGGACATTTGATGCCGAGGTCCGCTGGACTATCTACGGTGATTTCAAACGTGCAGCTTACCGTGTTGCCCGCAGCATCTTTGACCTGGTAGCTGATGGTATTGGTTCCCGAGGGAAATATTGCGCCGCTAGCCAATCCGTCCGTTTGGCTCAAAACAGGGTTGGGGCAATTGTCGGCAAATTCAGGCTCATTGTAGGTCACTTTTGCGCCGTTTTTGCCAGCATCTGCCTGTACCTCGCGATCTTTGGGGCAGGTGATTTCTGGTTTTTCTTGGTCTTTGACGATGATTTTGAAACTGCAAGTGGCCGTTTTACCGCTAGCGTCGGTGGCGCGGTAGGTGATCGTGTTTTCGCCCTTGGCAAATGCGGTCCCACTTGCGCCGCCTTTGATGCGCTCGATATCGGGCGTGGCGCAGGGTGAATTGCCATCGGGCTCAATATACTGCACGATCGCTGCGCAATCACCGGGATCGCAAGGAACGGTCTTGGATTTGGGGCACTGAATTGCAGGAAGATTGTTGTCTTCGACCGTGACGACAAAGCTGCACGTCGCGGTGTTTCCAGCCGTGCTCGTCGCCATATAGGTCACCGTCGTCTGCCCGACCGGAAATGCCGCTTCACGCGCCAAGCCCGAAACCAATTGGATATTGGCCGATCCGCAATCTACGCTTGCTGTGGGCTCAGGGTAATTGACTGGAAAATCGCATTGGCCGGGTTGGGCCGTATTGGTGATGTCGTCTGGGCAAGTGATCGTGACGGCAGGGGCGCTGACCTTGCCGCTTTGGTCACGGTAGAGACTATTGATTTCGGCGACGGTGAGGGCACGCTCATAGATGCGCAATTCATCCATCGTGCCACAAAAGAATTCCATCCCACCTGGCGTGTCGCGGCCGATTTCCAAAGGCATATCGTTGGGAGTGATAGCTTTGGAGTAGGCAAATGTGAATGCGATTTTCCCGTCAATATAAGCGCTCACCGATTGCCCATCATAGCGCAATACATAAAAAAACCATTGGCCTAGGATGAGGTTTTCATTGGCAGGTTCGGTGAAATCGGTATTGATGGAGACCGTGTTGTAGCCGCGTGCATCGTCTTGCATTGATTGGACCCTGAATTGAGGGCTGTCAAAAGTCTCTGCCGCAACATTGCTTTTGCAGCAGACGGTCAGCCACTTGCGGGTGGGGCTCGCTGGATTTACCTCCATTTTTGCCCAAACGGTTACCGTAAATGCGTTTTGTGGCCGCTTGAGGGATGGCGAACTGGAAACGGTGAGATACCCAGAGCTGCCATCAAATTTCAAGGCTCCGCAAGGGTTGCCAAAACGATCCGTGGCCTTGGTCACGCCACCGATTATTGTGCCGTCATTGCCGTTTTTTCCAGCGTCGGCGGCATCGCCATTCATCGGGTAGTGTGCGATCACATCTGCCGGCACTTGTGCCGCCGCGCACAATGAAATGCAGATCAACGATATCAATAGGAGAGCTTTCATAGGAATTGTGAATTGGTATTGGACGATGCAAAAGGGCAATGGCCGATCTGTCCCGCAGCGTTCGGGAGTGAGTTGGATAAAAAGCCGGGTGAATATTGGCTTGCCGAGGCAGGCTTAGGGATCAATAGGGCGAGTAGGACCAGGCAATCAAATTGATCGCAGCCATGATATTGATTGGGCCTGCAGGTTCGGGCACTTTGAGTCCATAATCATTGTACACTTCCATGATGTCTTCGGCGCCCGTATCGAGGTTGAGCATTGCTACCACTTCCAATCCGCGATCATATCTTGCAAAGCGCAATATGGTCGAGGCGACATCCCCGAGGTATTCGTTGCTCGTGATATTGTACACAATATGCAGCACTTCACCCATTCCGTTTTTGGCGATCACGAGCACTCTGCGCTGTGCCTGATTCGTGCGGGCCTTGGTGACATCGAGCTTGAGTTCATTGTCATACGCCAACAATTGTGTCTGAAACACGGTCGCCTGTTCCTTCTTTGCCCAATCGATAAATCCTTGCAAATCAGCATAAGAGCGTAGATTGGCCACTTTTTCTGGTTGACCATAGCGCAGATTCCCATCCTCAAGATTGGAAACAGCGATGCCGCCAGTGGGGTAGACGATTACCAATCCGTCCATCTTGGTATCCACGAGTTTGTTGATGAGCGTGCCGTTGTCGATGGTAATGCCCATCGGGGTTTTGTAGTCATTGGTAAATGCACCACTACAAACCATCACGACATCGTTGTGGGGCTGCCACAGCGCAAATTTTTGGTAGACAAATCCCGTGGCAAAATATTTTGCCTTGATCTTTCCCGATTTGCGCTTGAGTTCGATTTCATGCCCATAGGGCTTTGCGCCGATGTCCAAGGGTGTGATCGCCACATTGTTATTGCGGTAATACATGGGGCCTGCTTGAACGACACGCATAGGTGTCAGGTGTTCAACTGAGGTCTGGATTTCGGTTTTTGGAGCATTTCCAGACATCGCGAGGAACGCGCCGATTGCAATAAACTTCGATAGATTGTACATGATATTCAGTGGTTACCGATGTGGGAATTAGGGAAGATGAATCGTTCAGAAGTCGTTTGTAACTTCTTTCGGATGTACCTGAATATGCGCCGCGTCAGGTATAACAAATTAAATGCCAAAGAAAATGCGAAGACTGTGTCTTTCAGGTAGCGTGTTTTGAAACGGTCCCAGATATATGCCCATTCCCCTTGTTTGGCATGACTCCAAAATTTCTCAGAATTGGTCGCTGGAATATTGGGGGTGAATTTATTGCGGGTGAGGATCTCCAATACTGCGGCGAATTCATCACTTGTCTTGTCGACTTGTCCCGCAGCAAATCCTTCCTCGATGCGGTAAGATGCAGCGCCCATGAAACGGTCGCCTATGCTGTGGGTGATAAAGACCAATGCCGGTTCAGCTGTCTCTGGAAAGGTGAGGAATTGCTCTGCGATTTGCAATTGAGCCTTAAGCGCATTCAGATTGGTGACATCGATGGGTTGTGTTTTGAGATTATATTCGCTGGCCTCATAGAATACATTGTCCATGATTTCAGACCTGCCTTCCGACTTTAAAATTGTACGATCCTTGAGCATTGTCCCAAGCGGATCGGCCATCTTGTCTTGGAGATAGGCATCGTAGGGAAACCGTTCCAAAAATTCCGCATCGCTAAGCGAGACGTTGGCTTTACAATGATCTAATAAGTTCATTGAGAAGCAAGTAATAGGAATCAGGAAAGCCACAAAAGCCATCAGGGTAGCGTTTACATTCTTCATATTTTTGACGGGATGTTCTGGAAAATACGACAGTAGGGGTGTTTAGTTTTGTATACGTGTCTAATTTTTTGTCTGAAATTTTCCTGAATCGAATTAGGCATTCATATTGTGGTGATTTTTTTTGTTGAATGGCTCTTCGTTGTGGCAAATGCGAGGCTGCGATTTTGCTGTATGGCAAGCTCCATGGCTTTGTCCCGGTCTAGTGCTTTGTGGGGGATGCTCTGCTAGTCTTCGATGATTTTGTTCCATATCTCCGTGAAGGGGTTGCGGATAGATAGTATTTTTTGCATATTTACTACTTATGAACGTACAGGAAGATTTATCTGAAATGAAATTGCGGCTTACGCAACAACTGCAGTGGATAGATGATCTCGCGGTTTTGGCGGAGTTGCAATCCATTTTGGATGCTGCACTAGCAGACGGTGTATGGTATGCTAGCCTCACCGATGAGGAGCGGGCGGAGGTGGATGCCTCTGAGGCAGACGTTGCGGCCGGCTTGGTATTTACCACCGAGGAGGTATTAAGGGACGTGAGGACGTGGCGAAAGTAGTCTGGTCACCAAGGTCCAAGCAATCCATCGGTAGGATAGCGGCCTACCTTGTCCAAAATTTCAGTGAAGATGTTGCAGATCGTTGGCTAGAGGACCTCATGGATGTAGTCAATGAACTCGCCAAGCACCCGACCAAGGGGATGGTGATCGATCGGCAGCGTGACATCAGGCGCTGGAGACTTGATAAGCACAACTACATTACCTATACCATGCTGTCGGTCGGGATCGTGGTCAAAAACATTCTTCCTTACAAACTGAATAAAAGGGGTTTCTGATCTTGCTCCCATCAAAGGAAGTTGCATCATGCAACCAAAGTATTTGCCAATAAAAATGCCCACAAACAGCTTTTTATCGCTGACAGTGGGCATTCTAAAATTGTTGTGGTCCCTGTAGGACTCGAACTCGATTTTCTCACTTTATTCAAAATGCCTATAAAGGGGCTTTTGGGGCCGTTTTGTGGCGGGCAAAGTAAAGCGGATTAAGCGGAAATAAGCGTGAAAAATGCAAAAGTGTCACCCATAGTGTCACCCGTTTCTGAAAAGTTCGTATCTTAGAGCTGAGTTAGATTCTTTCACGTATGGCAAAGTTCAATTTCTACCTTAAAGGCGCTAAGAACGCCGTAGAGTATCGGCGTAGCACAAAGCCCGCCTTGATCCTCCTTTTTGTCTCGCACGATGGCAAGCGGTCACGATTCACCACGGGGCAAAGTATCGCCCCGAATTGTTGGGACTTTAAAAACCAGCGGTGCAAGGCATCGGCGACCAATGCCGCAAGCCTGAATGATTACCTAGCCAACTTTCAAGCGTCGATAGAGGAAACGCTTTTGGGCCTTAAAGCTGAGGGGGTAACGCCCTCCACTGATTTGCTCAAATCGGAGGTGAATCTGAAAAAAGAGAAAAAGGCCAAAATTTCGACCTTGGTAGAAGGTTTTGAAATTTTTCTAGCTGAGAGATCAGCAAGCTATAAAGCCCTTACGATAGTAGCCCTAAGACGGAATCTGAACCGTATCAAGGCATTTGAGGCCGCAAAGCGAACGGTGATCCGTTTGGACACGTTGGGCAAAAAGGAAATCGATGCTTTGTTGCTCTACCTTGAAAAAACATGCAACCTATCGAAAAACACCATTGCCGACGTTGTGAAGACGATCAAGGCCGTTTTGAATTGGTTAGTTGAATCTGAGATGCTGGAAAACTTCAAAATGCCAAGCTTGAAAGTATCTTGGGAGGATGTTCAAAACGTCTATTTGGATGAAACCGAGCTTGCCCACCTTTGGGCCTTGGATTTGACCACTAAACCGCGTTTGGAACGTGTGCGCGACCTGTTTCTAGTCGGATGCTGGACGGGGCTAAGGTTTTCTGATTTCACCAAGCTAAAGCCTGAAAACATCATCGGCAATCTTGCCCAGATTCAAACACAGAAAACAGGGCAAGTGGTCACGATACCGATACACCCGATTGTAAGGCAAATTCTGGAAAAATACGAGGGCAATTTGCCTAGGGAGATTTCCAATCAGAAAATGAATGATTTCCTGAAAGAGATCGCCCAGCTTGCCAGCTTTGACGAAATGGGCATCGACTCCAAAACCAAGGGCGGTGTAAAATCCTCTACGTTTCGCGCAAAATGGGAACGAATCAGCACCCACACTGCAAGGCGCTCATTCGCAACCAATCTTTACAAAATGAGGCAAATGTCTACGGTGATGATAATGAAAATCACGGGTCACAAGACGGAATCCGCATTTTTGAAATACATCAAAGTGGATCAGGAGGAATCGGCTACCCAATTGGCGAATTTGTGGGAGCGTAATTCCCAAGCTCAAACCAAATTGGAGGCGGTCTAATGGAAAGGTTTGTATTTAACCCTGAATATGCAATTTCCAGCGAACTGGAAAATAGGCTTGCCATTCATGAGGCAGACGGAAAACCGCATTGGCAGGCGCTTGAAAATTTTGTAGGTGAAATTCGCGATGAGCTTACAACTTTGAAACCTAACGCAGCTAATGAATTTAGGATCAATGCTCTTTATTCTTTCCAATTTCAATTGGATAAACACGCAAAAAAGCTAAAGTGGATGGAAACCCACAAGTACCTACCCAGAACCCGCAAGGAAGATTTCATTTTTGAGGATATTCTGGATAGAGCTAAAAGGAAAGGAAGCATATCACGGCAAATTCAATACCTAGAGGAAATCGTTCTGGAATATCGTACTTTCTGCGAAAGATTCATCCCAAATCGCTTCCATTATGGATTTGGAGAAAGAGTAGATGCGGAAATAACTGAGCTGAAACTGGAATTGGAGCTTGCCAAAAAGCCAGAAAGTGAAAAACTAGTATGGCGGTGGAAATCGGCTGAATTTGGCCACCTCTTTTCTGAGCTTTTTAACCGCCAATACATAGGCTTTCACGACAATGAAGAAATCAATTATAGCCGCCTAGCTAAGATTTGTTTGGAGATATTTGAGTTTGAGGACAAACCGAGCAAAGAATACCTTGCAAACCAATTGAACCCTGAGAAAAACGCACTTGGTGAAGATTCACGTAAGCGTTTCAAAATCCCCGATCTAAAGGAATTGAACCCAAAAAAGGTCAAAAAAGACATATCAGGCTAGTTTTGGATCAATCCGTTTTACTATCCGAGATAGTTCGGGATAGTACCCGCTTGCACACCGTTGCTAGGTTTGCAGCATGGAAAGTAAAAACAACACGATTCAAATAGCCGTCCCCGTCACGGGCTTAGAGGAATGGATTCAAGGCCGAATCAATCAAGCCCTCGAACAAGCGACTAAGGCGGATGCACAGCCCAAAGAGTACGTTTCCCAGAAAGAGCTTTGCAAGCGTATCGGCTTGAGTACCCCCACGGTGATAGCCCTACGCAAAAAGGGGATCATTTTTGGAGTCAACGTAGGCAACAAATGGCGGTTTGAAGTTTCCGAGGTTTGGCAGTCGTTGCGCGACCATCAAGCTAGGCAAACTGCAAGTTTCGCAACCATCAAAAAAAATGGGGGGCGCTGAGCGCCCCCCTGAGTTAGATTCAATACACGTCTGATCCGTGTTTGACGGCATAAAAATAACCCTGAAAGGTGAAGATTCCAAACGCTTGCAAGCGCAAGTAGGCTTTAGGCTAATTGGGGATTTTGACAGAAAAACAGGCCATCAATTTGTTACCGCAAGGGGCAAATTCCCAGGCTTTTTTGTCCGTGTGAATCGGTTTAACCATGTTACGATTCACGGTAGCTTGCATGTTTTCTTCAATGAATTGCAAGGGTATGGCCCGACAAATTTCGATCAATTCACCTTTGAAAATTGTTGCAAAGCAATCGTGCTATTCTGTGACTTGCTAGAATTTGAGCCAAATGATTTGCCGATAACGAGCTTAGAATTTGGTCTAAACCTAGTCAATCCAATCATCCCCGTATCGGTATTGGTAAACCGTGTCATGATGCTGGATACCTCCCCTTTTGAATGGTGGGAGGGACGAATAGGGAAAAACGTAAGTCATAGCGACTACGGATTCAAAGTCTATGACAAGGTGGAGCAATTGAAAAAAAAAGCCAACCGTTTGAAAAATCGGCAGCAAAAGGCAGAAATCCTGAAAAAATTGGGCGATTGTCAAATGCTGAGAGTCGAATTCAAATCAGAAAGAAAGCGAGGTTTAAAGCCGCAAGGTGTTGAATCTTTGGCCGATTTGTTTCGTCTTGATGTTTGGAAAGCGTGCTATTCTTTACTGGAAAGCCATTCGGATCAATTGTTTTTTGCACACGGCATAGACGAGCGTATGGCCCAAAAAGTGCTTACACCCAACAAGGCGGCATTATTGGCAGAATCAAAGGATATTGATTATTGGGCAAATTTGAAAAGCCGACAACGTAAGGCCAAAACAAAACAAGTTCACAATCTCCAAATACAATTCAAAGACCCGCCAATTTTGCCAATTTTGGCCGATCAATTGAGAATTACATTTGCAGCCCTTTTGGAGCCGCTTGAGGTTCAGAAATCGGTCGTTTTTCCACACGTAAAGAAGTTGGAAGAGAATTCAAAATCGGTCGTTTTTCCAAGTAATATAGATCATAACTGGAAAAACGACCAACCTCCACAGGCCGTCTCGCCGACCGATAGCCCGCCCGCATCCACGAGAAACCCAATCGCCGATTTCGTGGAGGTCGTGGAGCTGGATCACTCGACTGCCTGCAAGCGTTGCGCGGCCCCCATCGTCGGCAGGCGCTCGG
>JANPHP010000126.1:0-6220 GCA_031424495.1 Bacteroidota bacterium
TATTAGAAATATACATAGCTTGTCATTGGTACCGGAGTTTTTTGGTATTTGCAAGGCTCTGGAAGAGCCGCAGCAAATGCCAAAAAATGTAGCGTCCCGCATGAAATGCGGGATAGCGCCACAAGATACACCTCCTGCTTGAATGCTCCAATAAGCGATTCCCGCTTAGCGCACCCGTCAGAAGGGCCATTTAGTATGAGTTGTATCGATAGGCGCAATCCCGCACCTTGTACGGGACGCTACGTTTTTTGGCATTTGCTGCGGCACTTCCAGTGCCTTGCAAATACCAAAAAACTCCGGTCGAAATGACAAGGGATTTGGCTTATTAACTTAGATCCAGAGAAGCATAAGATCAATCCCTGCGCGAAGGCACAAATTTCTTGGGCGTTTTTCCCGTAAACGCTTTGAAAACGCGAATGAAATGAGACTGATCGGCATAGCCATGGGCATAGACGATGTCTGCCAACTTGGAATACTCCTTGCGCGTGAGTTGCTCCAGGCTCTCTTGGAACTGGATGATGCGCGAGAATTGCTTGGCAGAAATCCCCACGACATCCAAAAACCTTCGTTCAAGGGTTCGCTCGGTCAGATGGAGTTCATCGCAAAGCTGGGCGATGGGCATCTGTCCCTTGCTGTCAACGATGCGCAATATGGCGCCGCGTATCGCAAAGTCGAGGCTTGCCTTTTTCGCCTGAAATATATCCCGCAAATAATTGGAAATGATCGTTATGCGCGCACCAATCTCATCGTACTGCAGCAGCCGTTGAACCTGCACGTCCCCATCTTCCCGTCCCTCCAAGTCATAACAACCATCGTTTAAATCCTTGGCTGCGACCTCAAAAAAGCTCTTCAGCACAAAAGGATACAATTGAAAAATGATCAATCTGTAGCGCCCCTCCATCATCAGCTCGATGGGTTTGATCGTTTGTCCATAAAGAAACAACCGAGGCATCGCCTTGTTGTGCGGCATCACATGCAAGCCGTTTTCGGTCTCTTGAAACATCAATCCGGGATAACCATCCGCAAAAAAGGGAAGGGACGTTTTCAGATCGGGAATGGATTCCTCAAAAACCAGAATCCTCTTCACCAAGAGTGAAACCGACTTTTCTGGTTCTAGTGTTTCGAATTGCATGGCTCAGTTTGAGGAGTATACAATAGGCTTACAAATTGGATTTAACTTTCAGTCCCTACGTGATTGTTGGTGCACATTCCCCCCATTTCATTCTCATAATACCCCATCACCAAAACTTCCACCAAGGCTTCGCCTTGCCGTCACCGCTCGGACCGCTAGAAGCTGTGCCTCCCGTGGACCGCGCTAGCGCGATCGGGCCTTTGCCGGGGTTGAATTCCAGCGTGATTTGAAGCTTGCGCTTGCTGCGCGACTCCCATTGCTGCACTGTAGCATGGTCTTGCAGGTCTTGGAAGAGCTGCTGCAGGATGAATTGGTTCAAGGGGTTGTCTTGGAGGGTATCGGGCACGAAATTGAAGGTGTATTGGCCTGAGAAATTGGGCTCCGCTTCGCGCAATGTGCCGATGACCGCATCAAACAGCAAGGGACTCAAAACCGATGCACTGTAATGGCCTGCAATCACCACACGGCTCACACGGCCATCGGGATCCTTGATGACCATTCCTGAAATGAAAGGCTCTTCAAATTCTTCTTCATCCGCGCGACTTACCAGCGGCACGGGCAGCGGTTCGGTCTTGCTCAGCAAGGCCGGATTGCCCAATTTTTTGAACCTGCCACCTGTCTCGATGCCTTGGAATCGTTGTGCAAACAGAAAACCTTGAGGTAAACTGGTATCGAAGCCTTTGACGAGTACAGCATCCTGCTTGGTGCCGCCATGCGGAACTTTGCCCTCGCAACACCACACAATATAGTCGTAGCTTTCAACTGAATTGCGCAGCTTCTCCTCAAATAGATCATTGGGATCACCCCTGCCAGCGAGGCGGATGCGTTGTATCTCCTCGCCAGTGTACAGCATCAGAACCGGGATAAATGGCTCGCCAATCGCATGCCTCGTGTACAGGGCATAGTCCAATGCTTGAAAGATGGCAGCCTCTAGTTTCTTGTTTCCTTCGAAAATATCCATAGCTGTTCAATTTTGTTTTGAGCCAATATGCGCTGCTGCACCAGCGCTCTTCGATCATTGCCTGCGCCCATCAGTGCAAACAGCCCTCAATAAATCATCTTCACCGACTGCGCCACATTCCCCTTCACCACAAAACTTGCGTCTGAAAACGATGGCGGACTCATAAAGCCCGTTGCATTGTTGGAGAAGCAATAACCCTCGGTGGGGATGCCCAGGAAGTTTTTGTTCATGTCGCCGTTTTTGTTTTCGTCGTGCACGACTGAGACGGCATAGACGCCTGTGGGCACCTTAAAAGTTGCTGTAATGGGCTTGCTCGTTGCGGCGATCTTTTGCGCCTTGATGGATTTTTTGATCTCCTGCGGGAAACCATCACCCCGATTGTAGAGGCTCACGATGATGTCGCCCGTTGTATTTTCCAAGCCTGATACGCTGATCGTGACCGTGTACTCGGTCGTTTGCGCATACTTGCTTTCCCCTAGGAGTGACAACAACACAAGCATCAATATCATTTTCATCTCAACGCAATTTGGTATATCCTCAGTGGCCCTTGGCAAGGATTCTCAACGAAGCCGAAGGTAGTGATTTTCGGGTTTGCATTGCAAATGGGAACTTGCAAAACGCGGCACCGCTACACAACAGCTGCAAGCTATAGGTTTACAACATGCAAGGCCGTCCGCAATTCCAAGTAAACCAAGGCTCCTACAATCAATCCCTCACCTACAAAATAGGCCATCCCTAAAGCTGTCACGCCCGGCACAAGGAAAAATACCAAGACCAAAGTGAAACAACAGTAGGCTAGGTTGGCGAGCGCGATGGCCTTCATATAGGGCCTCCAATTTGCGGGATTGAAGAGGTAGCAGCTCATCGAATACACAAGAAAAAGTCCGGCGATGGCTGCGAGGATGTACAACGGGGCTGGTTGCATTCCAAAGATGCCTTCGAGCTTGGCGACCACGCCGGCCAAAAGCGCAGCCGTCAGCATGGCCCCGATGCTGTCGATCAAGAAAAGTTGCCTTGGATGGCGAATCATTCGGTCCAATATGGAAGGCCCATTCATGATAATTGGATGTTTTGGGTTTCGAATCGCAACACAATATTCATCTTCTGAGCGTAGCCCTTGCGGGCTACCAAGGAGTACTGCACAAAAATACAAAGACAATAGCCCCTACTTCCCATTGTTGAGCCACTTGGCAAATACCTTGTGGTAAAATGGCAAGATGACATAGACGACGGTCGGCACGGCGATCAGCGTGATTATGAGCGTGCGGATTGGTATGGGAAACTGGATGACAAAATCGCCGATCAGGTAAAAGAGCACCGTGATCAAGGGATAGATCGCGAGCCATATCAAGAATGCCCCTTTGTGTTTTGCTTTTTGACTCATGAACCAAGCAGTCGTTGAATGAATTAAGCTGAATAAATTGCCAACGCTTCACCGCCACAGGCGGTCTGTTCGCGCAAAGCTACGCAGCCCAGACATCCAAACGGAGGATGAATAACGGTCTTGCAAGGGAAAGGTTGCGGGCAGACTGGAAGATTTGCATGGCCAAGGTGAATTGGTGCACATTGGATTTGTGAATGCCGCATCCTTTTCTGTAAATTTTGGCATGAATAAGATCCTCTTCTGGTCGCTTTCGGTCGCGCTTGCGGGTTTTCTGTTTGGATTTGACATCGTGGTCATCTCTGGGGCAGAAGAGACTTTGCAGGCCTTGTGGCAATCATCCGACAGTTTTCACGGCTTTGTGGTCATGGGTGGCGCACTCTGGGGCACCGTGATCGGGGCCATGCTCGGCGGCTACCCTGCGAATGCATTTGGCCGCAAGTACACGCTGATCGGCATCGGCATCCTGTTTTTCGCCTCCTCCATCGGCGCGGCCTTGGCGGGCGATCCTTGGACGTTTGCCATTCTTAGGTTCATCGGTGGCCTGGGCATCGGGGCCTCGACGATCGCAGCGCCAGCCTACCTCTCAGAAATTGCTCCCGCTCACTTGCGTGGCCGCCTCGTGGCCATGTACCAACTGAGCATCGTGTTGGGTATCCTCATAGCCTTTTTGTCCAATTATTTGCTCCGAGGCGCGGGCGATGATGCTTGGCGGTGGATGCTGGGCGTAGGCGCATTTCCTGCAGCGATCTATAGCATCATGATCGCATTTGTGCCCGAGAGCCCTCGGTGGCTCGTGATGAAAGGCAAGCTCGATGCAGCTGCAAGCATACTCAAAGCCATTGATCCAGCGACTCCGATTTTTGTCTATGCGTCGGAGTTCAAGTCCGAAGAGGGCACAAACAAGGAAAGCATATTTGACCGAAAATACAGCGTGGCTTTGCTGCTCGTCTTTTTCATCGCATTTTTTAATCAGCTCTCGGGCATCAACGCATTCATTTACTACAGCCCCAGGATCTTTGAGGTTGCAGGCCTGGCCAGCAATACCGCCTTCCTGAGCAGTGTCGGCGTCGGCGTGGTCAATGTCGTCTTCACGCTCGTCGGCATGGCCTTGATCGATCGCCTCGGCCGCAAGCAACTGATGTACATCGGTTCATTTGGCTACATATTGTCCTTGAGTTTGGTGGCGATTTCATTCTTTCAGGAGTGGAAGGGTATGGCGATTCCTGTATTTTTCTTCCTCTTCATCGCGTCCCATGCCATCGGGCAGGGCGCTGTGATCTGGGTCTTTATTGCGGAGTTGTTTCCCACGCATTTGCGTGCCTCGGGGCAGGCATTTGGTTCCTCGGTCCATTGGGTTTTGGCGGCGCTCATCCCCTCTTTGGTACCCCTGCTGTTCACGGAATTCGGTCCAGGCCCAGTATTTGCTTTTTTTGCGCTGATGATGGTTGGCCAATTGATCTGGGTATGGCGCAAAATGCCAGAAACGAAGGGCGAGACGCTGGAGGCGGTGAGTGCGAAACTGGCGAAGGGGGGAGAATGATAGCTGTCTGGTCGTTCGGTTTGGTCGTTCGGGCAGGGCATGCCCTGCCCCAACGACCGGAACCAACGACCGGAACCGACGACCAGACCCGAGGCCCAGACCCAATATTTCACGCGTTAATCCAGAACTCAGATTATCTTAGCCCTGTGAAAGGCTTCATCAAATTGCTCATCGGATTCGTGATCGGGGCAGCCATCGGCTGGGCCTTGGGCTACCTGCGCTTTCCGTCTGTGGAGCAAAATGATCCCTTTTGGTTGGGTTTCGCGGCTTGTTTGGCCTTGATCGCATTCGTCGTGGCCTTGCTGTTGGTGACCAATCGGCAGCAGACCTTGCGACGCCTGATCGGCCTGCAGCCGACTGCGCAGCCAAAGCGGTCACGCGTGCTGGCCTCGGTATGGCTGGTCGTGTCGCTCAGCGTGATGCTCACCGGCGCTTTTGCAGTGGGCCTCGTCTATCAGCAAGGCCAATGGGCCAAGGCGGATGCCGCAGCGAAAGACCTCCAAATGCGCCAACAAGCTGAATGGACCGAAGCTATGCAGCAAACCCAACAAGGCTACCTGATGGCCGATGTGCTGCGCAATGTCGACACCAAATTGGCACAAAACCCGTCGGGCGCGCTCAGCGCGTCGCTCATCGCGCGGGTAGCCGCCCTCAACCACGGGCTCAAGCCCTACCGCAGCATCGTGGACCACCGACTGTCGGACCGCAAACGCAGTCCGGAGCGCGGGCAATTGTTGCTGGCTTTGTGCAATCGGCCGCTGGACTCAGCGGCTTGGCAGCAGATCAAGCGCGACGCGCCATTTTGGGGAGCAGACCTGCGTGGCGCAGACCTGCACGGTGCAAACTTGAGCGGCGCTGACCTCAGCGGAGCAGACCTGCGTGGCGCAGACCTGCGTGGCGCAAACCTTGCGGGCGCAAACCTCAGTTGGGCGGATTTGTGGGGCACCCAACTCGACTCCGCCGACCTGCATGGGGCCATCCTGCGCCGCACCAATCTCTGCTGGGCAGAGGTAAATGCCAGCAACCTCAAAGGCGCCAACTTGAATGGCGCCGATCTCAGGAATGCCAAATTCAGGAAGGCCGATCTCCACTACGCACTCCTGCAATTCGCAAGGGTCGAGGGCGCTATGTTTATTGGCGCCAAGCTCGTGCGCGTGGACCTCGTGGGTTCCCACCTGCAGCGGGTCAATTTTACCGATGCCG
>JANPHP010000127.1:0-5005 GCA_031424495.1 Bacteroidota bacterium
GGCATTGCGCAAGCTCAGGCGGCGCTTGCTGGCGGAGTTTGAGCTGAGCAAGGATGGCTTCCTCGATTGGCGGGGCCAATCGGTCGACAAAACGGCGGCGATGGATTTGTTGGAGGCAATGGCCGATGCGCAGACGCGGCAAAACTACTGGGGGATGCGGCAGGTGTCTGGCTTGGTCGATTATTTGGTGGGGGATGATGCGAATTTGATCCACTACTTCGATTGGGAAGAGTTTCAAGCGCAGCCCGGCTGGCACTTGTTTGTAAGTGGTTTTCTGGCCGAGAAGATCAACCTGCAATTGGGCAAGGCACTTGAGGGTGAACAATGGCAGCCAGCGGTCGTGTTGCTTGGCAGCATCGATCAGCTAGCGCAGGAGACATGGGAAGGGGCTTTCAAAGCTGCTACACGCAAGGTCCATGTCGCAATAATTGATTTGGAGCATGCTTCAGACACGACAGCGGCAGCTTTTACCTTCTTTGATCCCGCGCCTTTCATTCACATCGCATTTATTGGGATGTTGAATCAATTTCACGATCAGTTTCAACATCTCAGGCATGCCTACGCCAAAGCACTGCGCGAGTTGGCCATCTTGCTGGCCGACAATCGTGCACTGCCTGCGGCACTGCAATTGATTACTGCTGCTTGCGAGCTGCATCAAGATCTGCATCAGTTGAAGGTCTGCCTTGATGTTAAAAAGCAGATCAGCCAAAACTTGGGTAATCCCGCCAATAGGATTGCTCCGGGATCCATGAAACGGGACAATATTATCCTGATTGTTGCGGGAATTTTGTTTGTTGTTTTCATGGTGGTCAATTCGATTCGCGTAGGTCGGGGATATCCCTCATGGCTTCCTGAGAAGGAACCTGAGCACAGATTAGAGCTGCCACCAATCCCGGCTAAGCCGGCCACAGAAGGCGCAGCGTCCTTCTACCAGGCACTTCGCTCCATGCCGATACCGATCATGCGCGACGACATCGGCAAATGGAACAGCTCGCCCCATACGGGTTGGAGTCCCTACCGGCAATTTGGGGATACACTGTGGGAGAACAAAGCTGTCCAAATGGCCGAGTTCAGCTTTCGGAACGATGGTGACAAGGACCTTGTCTTCTTTTTGGAGCGCGGGGAGCCACTTGCCATCATGTCCAGCTATTACGTGCGTGCGCATTCAAAACTTGCATTCATCGCAGTGCCCGCAGGAAACTATGTCGTCAGGATTTATGACGGAAAAAAATGGCGGGATTCCATTGGCCGACTTGAAGGGAAGTCCTTGGGTGCTTTCACACAAGATGTGGAGTTTGTGGGCGACATCGTGCTCACGTCCGAGCCATCGCGCCACAGTGCACCCGAGCTGAAAGTGGCGATCATAGGCGTGCCGCATTATCCCACAGAACTTACCTACGACCAATATGAGCTCAGCGTCAAGCGGCAATAGGCTACGAAATCTAGGATAACTTGCCCCTCAAAACGATTGCACATCCCGCGCACAATCCATAATTTGCTTGTGCAAATCACCTAACCAAGATGCGCTACATAGATCCTTACGAATTGTTCAGCATCGCCGACCCCGCGCAGGTCGACGATGAAGCCTTGCGCAAGCTCAGGCGGCGCATGATGGCCGAGTTTGAACTCAGCAACGATGGCTTCCTCGATTGGCGGGGCCATGCGGTCGACAAGACCGCAGCGACGGAATTGCTCGATGCGATGGCCGATCCACAGACGCGGCAAGATTATTGGGCGATGCGGCAGGTGCCGGGTTTGGTCGCCTACTTTGCAAGCGACGACCTGCGGCTCATCAACAACGTGCAATTTGCGCGGTTGCCGAGCAAGCCTGATTTCCAGCGCTTTGTCAGCGCTTTTTGGGCCATCAATTTTGATCAGCAATTGGGCAAGACGCTGGAAACAGCCCATTGGCCCGAGGCGATCATGTTGCTGAGAAATACCAAGTACCTGCACAAGGATTACATCGACGAGGCGTTCAAAAGTGCGGTGCGCAAGGCACATGTGGGCATCGTCGCCTTGGAAAATGCCGCACTCACCCCCTTGCCTGCTCTTTTGGAATTTGACGTCACGCCTTACACGCAACAAGGCTTCGTCAACGCCTTCAACCAATATCCGCCCAGATTTCAGTACCTGCGCGATGCCTACGGCAAGGCGCTCTTGGCTTACGCCCGCATCAGTGAAAACGACCGGCTCCTGCTCCCGAAGGCGATGCAAGCGATCACAGCAGCTTGCAATCTCGGGCAAGACGCCGCCCAGCGCCTCCAGTGTCAGCAGTACAGGGATCGGTTGCGCTGGCGCATCGATGGCACTCGCCCCGACCAAGCCTACCGTGAAGCGGTCGCAAGCAACGAAAAAGGTGCAGGTGGTTGCCGCAATACCGGTGTCGGGTTGATCGTGATCTTGTCTTTGATTTTGGGATTGCGCACTTGCATCGGTAAGCTCGATAAGCCTACCTATACGCCGCCACCGATCAACATTAAGGGACTGCTGGACAATTCGCGTCAATATTCATCGCCCCTATTCACGCCTGAAAAAGAAGACCCCAAGCCTGCATTCTACCGCAGCATGAATTTCCAAACCAACGTCTACGCCTCTGGTAACTCGCCATGCAAATCCAGACGGCCCGAGACGGGCTGGTCGCCTTACAAGAAGATTTTTGGCCCGCCCGAGCGGGCAGAGCGCGGGCACGTGGGTGACTTCACGTTTCACAACAAGAGCGACAAGGACCTGGTTTTGCTGCTGGAGCACGGCAGGCCGCTGGAGATCGTCGCCAGCTATTATGTACGTGCCAAGTCCAAGTTGCCGATGCAGACCCTGCCCGTCGGCAACTATACATTCCGAATCTACAACGGCTCGCACTGGTGCGACCAATTTTCCGATTATGAGGGACAACAGGTCGGCGGATTCGCAGCAGATGTGGACTACATCGGCAATTACAAACGCGAAGAATCGACGAGCGATGCCGCAGCGCCCGAGCTGGAAGACGCCCTCGCTTTGCGTGGCGCCGCTGCTGAAAAGCTCATCTTTGAAGATGGGCATCTCCACCACTCACGCGATGTAGTTTATGTATATTGACCAGTCCGCAATCCATCAAAGACCCGCATGCACTACATAGATCCCTACGAATTGTTCAGCATCGCCGACCCGGCTCAGGTCGATGAGGACCTGCTGCGCAAGCTCAGGCGGCGCATGATGGCCGAGTTTGAGCTGAGCAACGATGGTTTCCTCGATTGGCGCGGCCATGCGGTCGACAAGACCGCCGCGACAGAATTGCTCGATGCGATAGCCGATCCACAGGTGCGGGAGCACTACTGGGCAATGCGGCAGGTGCCGGGTTTGGTGGCCTACTTGACTGACGATGATCCACTGTTTATCACACAAATCCAGTGGCCAGCATCAGAACTTCAACCCGATTTTCACCTGTTTGTGAGCGGATTTCTGGCCGCACAATTCAATCAGCAATTGGGCTGGGCGATGGAGAATGCGCAATGGCCAGAAGCACTTATGCTACTGGACCACATTCACCTGCTCGCGCCAGCCACTTTGGACCCCGCCTTCAAAACGGCGACGCGCTGGGTGCACGCAGGGATCATCGCCATGGAGGAGGCCGTGCACAATCACCTAACTTGGGTGGAGGAATTTGACGCCCGGCCTTACGTGCAATCGGGTCTGGTGAAAACACTCAACAAATTTCCCAGTGCCCTTGCGTACTTGCGCAACACCTACGCGGCCGCCATGCTTGCGCTGGCACAGATGTATGCAAACGACGACAAACTCAAGACATCGATCCAAGTAATCACCCTCGTCTGCAGGCTCGACCTCGATGAAATGCAAATGCGTCGTTGCGTCGAGTTTAAACGCGACGTCTTGGAGCGGCAGCACCAGATCGATCATCCAGGGTTGGAGGCTTTGGGGTCTTACAGCAAGGCCAATGAGTCAACCCGACAAATCATCAAGGCGCTTGCGATTGCTGGCGTCATTGCATTTGCCTTGATCAGCCTTTTTTCCGATCCGAACATTAGCCGAATGTTTCGGGACCGACCGGCACCTAGATATATGCCAAACCCTCCCGCTAGGTCGAGCATTAGCGACCTGTCTGCAACAAGTGAAAAAACCAAATCCGAAAAAATAAACGCAGCTGTATCAGGGGATAATGTCGTGAACCCATTGTACGAGTCCCTGCGCGCGCAGGTGGCGGCATATCCAGACAAGGATCCTAAAAAGTCTGCCCCACTGCATGAAAATGGCTGGAATCCTTACCGAGGCATCCTTGGAGATATTGCTGTAGGCAAACAAGACGGCAAAACTGCGGAGTTTACCTTCAGGAACGAGAACGATGGAGATCTTGTCCTATTTTTGGAGCAGGGTGATTCAGCGCAGATTGTTGCATCTTATTATGTAAAGGGCAAAGCCAGTCTTTACAATCGAGAGGTCCCCGTCGGTTTTTACACGCTGAGAATTTTCAATGGCGAGGAATGGCGTGACTCTATCGGCACCTTCAAAGGGAAGCCAATTGGGGGTTTTACACAGCAAGTGGAATTTATCGGCTGTTACAAAACTGAGTTTGCGCCCGCCTATGCTTCCGCTCCTGCTTTCAAGGTAGGAATAGCGCGTGACGAACTGATCCCGATGGAAATCGTTTATCGACTCCATGTAGTCAGCCTCAGACCAAAATGACCGCAGCCTACCAATCAACACCCCACATAAAATTCCAAGGGCGATTGCATAAAATCTGCGAGCGGCGGCCTCTGGCCGTAAGCTGATCCGACACGAGCCTCCGGCGAGAATTGAAATGGGAAAATAGTACGCATTAACCTGCAAAATTAGCTTCTCTCGCCAGAGGCTCGGGTCGGATATCCGCCTCGGCCTTTTCATTACCCATAAATAATCTTTGTGGATAAGTGAATATTTGATGCTGGTTTTTGCTGTATTTGCCTGATGTGTTCATGGATACAAGAAGAGTTCCAGGCCCTTTCACTAGGTGACAAGCGTCTGGACAACAGGT
>JANPHP010000128.1:0-39581 GCA_031424495.1 Bacteroidota bacterium
AAGGTGTATAGCTATTTCAGGACAAGTCACAGCATTTGACTATGTCAACTTTTCCAACGCTTACACCGCCTTTCTATCCGATCAGTCTACTGTTCGACCCGGCATCACAACCCTGCACAACTGTAACTTCACAAATAATAACATTGGGCCAAGCCCTTGGTTTACAGCAAGGTTCGAGGATTGTAATTTTACCAACAACTATGTCGGCGTGCAGCCGATGGGCATATACGGCGTGGGCTTGCAGGTGCTGCGTTGCGATTTTGACAGCAATCAGATCGCGTTTCCATATATCTATGACACCGTCACGGTCGACAGCTGCAACTTTGTCAACAATAACACTCCGCTGATTTCCCTATTGAACGGAACCGTCACCAACAGTCTATTCCAGGGGAACAATATTGCCTTCAGTGGATACGGTGCGCGCGTGAGCAATTGCCAATTCATCAACAACGGGACAGCCATCAGCAACTTCGCCTCAGGATCCTTGACCAATTGCATGATTCGCTACAATCAACTAGGGGTGGAAATTACTGGCGAGGCGGTGATGATGGACAATGACATTTCCAGCAACCAAGTTGGCGTGAAGATTTATGACAATGTCCAAGGCTTTTTTGCGAACCGTATTTGCGCGAATAGCCAATACAATGTAGAGAACGGAGCCGACAAAAACATCAGCCTCGTTGGCAACTGCTTTTGCGAGTCTGACTCGACGATCGCCGAGAGCCTGCTCTACGACGGCTACGACAACATCACGCTCGGATTGTTCAATTATGCGATCTATGACTCCACCTGTACCAATATCGTGCAGTTGGTCTCCAAAGTGAATATCGTGACGGGTCTGGATCCAAGCAGGGCGCTAGGCTTAGAGATTTTTCCCAACCCTGCAGAAGACCTGCTACAGGTGAGGGTCGTGGAAACAAATGCATTAGGTACTTTGCTAGTGCTCAGTCTGCAAGGTCAGGTGTTGCGGCGTGTGCCTGCAGCCGCGCTCACCCAAATCGATGTGGCTGAGCTTGCAGCGGGCATTTACCTGCTCGAATACCAAGGCGAGACACGCGAGGTGCACAAATGGATCAAGCGTTGATAATTTAAACGATGGTGGGTGATAAGGAGACCGCTCCGATCGCTTCAGCCAATGCTGAGCGACGGAGCGGTTGTTTTTTGAAGTCTGCCGAGCTCGGCTACGCGCCTCACTTAGCCTGCGTGGGCCACCATACATTGCCGTATGGATCGGTCACCCCGCATGTGCGGCCGTAGGGCATGTCTGCGGGTGGCATGATGGCGGTTGCACCGCGCTCGAGCGCCCGTGTGTAGGCCGCGTCGGTGTCGGCGACATAGACAAAGAGGCCTGCAGTATTCACGCCCCATTGGTCACTGGCTTCGCTCAGCATGAGCGTGCTCTCGCCGATCTGCAATTCGCAGTGGCCGAGCGTGACGCCGTCGTCGCGGTAGGAACGCATCTTTTCGGTCGCGTCGAGCACCGAAATGGCCCAATCGAGGAAGCCTACAGCATTTTTGAGAATGAGATACGGCATCACTGCCTGGTAACCTGAGGGTACATTGAGATTTTGCATAGATCAATTATTTTGCTCAAAACTATTGCGCTTGAGCAGGCTAAAATTGTAAAAACGCGACATACAAGCACCTGATTCGAATTTCACCTCAAACTTCACGGTATTCAACACCCTCTGGATGACCTTTGAAGTAGTCGCTGGGCACATAACCTGAAAATTGCTCAAAATCATGGATGAAGTGCGCTTGATCATAGTAGCCGCAATCCAGCGCAATGGCAGTCAGGGACTCATTTTGATGCCCATAGCGTTTCAAAGCAGATTGAAACCGCAGTATCCGGGCGAATGTCTTGGGGCTGAAGCCTGCATAGTCCTGAAATTGCCGCTCCAATTGTCGAGTGCTGATGCCACTCGTTGCCGCCAATGCTGTCACCGAGGCTTGGCCATTCCGTTGCAACATCTCCTTCACCGTCATTTTTGCAGCCAAGTTACCTGGCTTGCCCTTTTCCAATCGCCCGATCAGAAAGCGAGAGAGCGTCGCAACGCGGTCGGATTCAGTGTTCGCAGTCAGCATTTGTGCGGTGAGCACTTCGCCTTCCGGGCCAAGCAAGGCTCCAAAGTCGGGCATTTCATTGCTCAATGTCGCTGCCGCAAAGCCAAAGAGTTGTGGCAGGGCATAGGGGTAGATGTACACGCCAAAAATGCTGAAATTCTCATGCGTCACAAACCGGCGGTGTTGCGCTGTCTGTGCATGCATGTGAGCGAGCGGCGAATGCAAGGTCTCGTTGCCGAGCAATTCCGAAAAAGGGCCACGGTAGTGAAACACCAATTCGGCACAACCATCGGCCATGGAGCGGTATATATAAGGAGTGCCATCGATACCGTCGATCTCAAATACCCAAAAGAAGCGCACCACAGCTGCGAGCTGCGGGGGAGGAGGTATCATTTTGTAGCTGACATTCATGCGGCCATCGGCAGGGTGCCTAGCCAAAGATGCAATTTTTTTGAATCTCGGCATGAAGAGACCATGCAATGGCGAGATTTGGCTGTACCATCGCAGCAGCGAGACCGTTTTTTCCAGATCGCGCATCGGGCAATCAAAAATTCCTTGAGTTGGATAGCAAGGCAATTGGAGAGGCTGATTTCCAGTCGATGAGCAATAAATGATTGACAAGCAGATGAATATGTCAATTTTGCATCCGCCTTGAAGCCTGAAAGTTGTGTCGAATTTAAGGAAGTTGTGAAAGTTGTTAAATTACATGTCGATACATACAATCTTGCGTATGTTTGTATCGAGTTACAATTTGGCTCCACTTACAGTTAAAATAGAAACATGAAAACGCTGAAGTATTTCTTTTTTGCACTCGTCGCCACAGTCGTGCTTGCATCATGCAACGGCTCTTCTACTGCCACCACAGCATCTGATGCCGACTCCGTCGCCAACGCTGCTGCTACTGCTGCCACCTACAAAGTCGATGGCGCTGGCTCTGAACTCCAATGGCATGGCTCCAAGCTGGCCTACGGCCACACCGGCGTCATCACCATCACCGAAGGCAGCCTCTCTGTCGACAAAGGCAATATCACGGCTGGCAATTTCAGCGTCGACATGAAGTCGATGAAAGAAACCGGCAATCCAGACGCCGAGTCTGCTGGCAAACTCGCTGGTCACCTCATGTCTCCTGACTTCTTTGATGTCGAGAAATTTGCGACCTCCAAGTTTGAAGTGACTGGCTCTGCCGAAAACAAAACCGACAGCACCACACACACCATCAAAGGCAACTTGACGATCAATGACAAAACCAAGAACATCGAGTTCCCTGCCAAAGTGGCCATCGAAGGCAACAACCTCACCGCTACTGCGAAATTCACCATCAATCGCAACGACTGGGGCGTGACCTACGGTTCCGGCCTGAGCGGCGCGATCGGCGACAAAGTGATCGGTGACAACATCGACTACAGCGTCTCGTTGAAGGCTACCAAAAACTAATCAACGCGCAACATAGCCGTTGAAAAAGGCTCGCCTTCCCATCACTGGGGAGGCGAGCTTTTTTAATACCCAGCCACCGATCCGATCCCAAATATGGAGCGCATCCTCCCAATTTGTTGTCGTGCCTACGTATTTTGCCCCATCAAGTGCGCGATTTCCCTGATTTTCCTGTATTTTTGATGACCTTGGCACGCGAATTGAGACCTCGTTTCGCTGCAATGGTGGGAATATTCCACTGATCTTGGCCTGATTCATCGATATTCTTTCAGAATGCTTTCAATACAATTACCAATTCAATGAAAAAAGTTACGCTACTATTCTTGCTGACATGCCTCACGCTCGCGACGCAGGCGCAGCGCGACCCCAACAACCCTCAGCCGCGACCTACAACAACTACGCCTACGCGCACCACGCCTGCACCGACACCCACACGCAGCGAGACACCTACGCGCACCACGCCCACGCGCACGGAGACACCATCAGGGTCCACACCCACGCGCACGACACCCACCCGTGAATCGCGCACCCCTGTGACGGCCGACGCAGCAAGCGGTGGCGCAGTCGCTAGCCAAGGCATCACTGGCGCGATGCACCAAAAACACATGAAGCAGATCGTGTTCACCAATGATTATGTAGAGCGTGAAGAAATGACCGAGGGCGCTTTGGTGTCCAATGTCAACGTTTTTGACTTGCTCACGATGCGCTTTTACATGGACAACTCCTTCACCAATTTTGGTCTCAGCAAGTTTCCAACCGCCTCTTTAGATGATATTCGTGAGCATACCAACATGAAAATTGTATGGTACCTCGATGGCCAAAAGGTCAGTGACACCTATAAATTCAACAATTACCTCGACGACAGCGAGTTGGATTCCTACACGACCTTTTCGCTTCCATTGTTTGAAATGAAGCGTGGCGTGATTTCAACCTACCCGACTTGGGATCAATTTGTGCTCGATGCTGGGCACTTGGTCAAAAAAGGCAGCCACAAAATCAAAATGGAGCTGTATGATGTCGTGGACATCAATGGTGGCGCCACAATTGGCCCACTTGCAACAGGTGAGATCACGATGAATTTCCCAACGGATCTCATCAACCCCGCCGATCCCCGCGTCTGCCTACCCGCAAATTACAAAACTGACGCAGGCATGGAGGCCAAGATGTTGGCTGTTTTCAAAGCGCAAGGATTCCCCGAAGTTCCCCAAAGGGCAATCATCGAGTCGGATTGGGAATCGGTCTTTCACCCCGTCACGGGTAAAATTGTTGGCCGCACATGTTGGGGTGCTGTGAGCTCCACCCTCAATGGTAAATGCATGTATCAGCAGTTCAAGTTTATGCAAGAAGGCGCTGACGGCAAGTATGCCAGCAGCTCCAGCGGTGTTTGGAAAATCGTAGAAACCGGCGGACAGCCGGATGTGCCTTGCGGCTGCATGCGGTAAGCGCTGTCGTGTTGACAATCAAGACTTTGTAATATAAACCAGGCCCGATCCATCTCAGATGTATCGGGCCTGGTTCTTTATGGTTTAGAACTTTCAGTGCAGTTTAGCCGCGCTCAATTTGATGCATTTCTATTCCTAGATTGGAGGAAAGCAGGTAACCCTAAATGGTCCTACTTGCCCGCGTAGCCGACAGAATCGCCCTAAATTGCAAACAGCCCGACCTGCGACGGTCGGGCTGTTTGTACACATCGTGCGTGATCACCAAATAATTATTGTAGCATCACCTTGCGAATCTCAGTGAATTCCTCTGAGCTGAATCGAAGGAAATAGACGCCTTTGGCGAGTTTCAGGGCATCGACCTTTTGCTCCACGCCAGCTGCTACATCTTGGAAAAGCCAAGTGTTGCAAACGTGGCCCTGCAGGTCCATCATTTCCACTTTGAGTGCACCTGAAGCAAAGCCATCAACGTGGAATGCAAATCTCTGTCCGGCTGGGTTGGGAGCAATCGATATCTGAGCCACTGCAAGGCTGCCTGCAACATCGGTCACCGTGAGGGATTGCGTGCTCGTGTCTGAGCCGCAGCTATTGGTCACGATAAGCGTGGCGGTAAATGATCCGCTGTTGGCGTAGGTATGCGCAGGGCTTGCGAGGGTGGAGGTACCGCCGTCGCCAAAGTCCCAAAAGTAGGTTGATGGCCCACCGGTCGACTGATCGGTGAATGTATAACTCAAGCCAGCTGCACCGATGGTGAAGTTAAATGCAGCCGTCGGGGCCACCAGCATCACGATCGCAAATGTATCGGAGGAGGAACAGGAATTGGCTTCGGTGGCAGTCACCGAAAACACGCCGCCTGAATTCACGATAATCGTTTGGGTGGTAGCACCAGTATTCCATTGATAGGAAGCGGGCGCGACGCTTGCCGTCAACGTATCACCTGCCTGCTGGCAAAATGTGCCATTCCCGAAAATCACCACCTGCTGCGAGGAGGTCACCACCACGGTGTCCACTGCAAGGCAACCACTGCCGTTGTCTACTTCCACGGAGTAGGTGCCAGCTCCCACAGTGGTAGTTTGGGCGGTATCTCCATTGCTCCAAAGAAAGGAGGTGCCAGCGCCTGCATCGAGCGTGATCGTTGCATTGAGACAGATCGTTGTGTCTGCAACAAGGAAGTTGGAACCCACGCTGCCAACCGTGACGACAGTAGTATCCACCGCAACGCAACCGGAGTTATCAGTGAGGCTCAAGACATAAGTGGTAGTAGATGTAGGCGTAGCAATTGGATTGCCAATCGCCGGATTGTCGAGGGTGCCAGCATTGGACCAAGCGTAAGTGTAAGGACCACTGCCGCCAGTGCCAGGAGGGGTGCCGCCCAAGATCGCACTGTTACCTGGGCAAACAGATTGGTCAACTCCTGCATCTGCAATAGGATCCAAGATGGTTCCATAAACGATAAAGGGAAATCCCTGTGCGGGTGTTCCAGTACCACCGTCTACGGCATTGTTCCAAGTGGAGCCAATTCGCTGCTTACCATTGCCGGTCAATGCGATGTTGAGGGGCGTGCGCGGTGGCGCCCATGGGCCTGATGCCAAGGACCCAGTCGATGACCAGTCAATCCAAAAGGACCCTGTATTCAGCACCACATTGCTCAGTGCACAGACATTGCGCATGATGGGGCGCGTCGAGGCACCTGTGGTTGTTTCTGTGATGCGGTAGGCGCCAGACCAGACCGTGCGCGTCATGCGATTGGTGGTCGTGTCGCCAAAAACAATATTGGATCCAATGGCATCTGGAATGCTGTCCCAGATGCGAAAATTCACGCCTGTGAAAGTAGACGTCAAGGTAGATCCTGTCTGATAGCCAAAAAAGACGATCGAGTCGATGCGCCATTTGCAATCTGGGATCGCAAAGTCGTCTGCCACACGGTTAAAGGATGTGGCTTGGTGCCCAAAGCCTATCGTTCCCATGCCAAATGTGGTGGTGTACAGCACGCTTTCATTCGCCCCCCCAGCGCCTGTGCCTATTCGGTTGAAAAAGGGGCCATTGTCAAAAAGGATCTGGGCCCGCAAGAGAGAGGTTCCCAAAGAAAGTAAAAGAGCAAGCAAGACGAATTTCAGTTTAGAAACTTTTAGCATTACAATTCTAAATATTAAAGATGTAGAGGTGAAAATTTACGAAAACTAGACGCTAAAAACCAATGGCTTGCCAAAAAGGCAAGCCATTGGTTCTGAGTACTGTAGGCTTACAGATTACCCCGCAAATCTTGCTCACGCTCGATTGCTTCAAAAAGTGCCTTGAAATTGCCCTTGCCGAAGCTCGTTGCGCCCTTGCGTTGGATGATCTCAAAAAACATTGTCGGGCGATCCTCGACCGGCTTGGTGAAGAGTTGCAACAGGTAACCATCTTCATCGCGATCGACCAAGATGCGCAACTTTTTGAGGTCCTCGATGCGCTCATCGATCTTGCCCACGCGCTCCAGCAATTCTGGGCCGTAATAGTTGTCGGGCACCTCGAGAAACTCGATGCCGCGCTTGCGCAAGTCGGTCACCGTTGTAATGATGTCGTCGGTAGCAATCGCGATATGCTGCACGCCAGCGCCGCCATAAAAGTCAATGTATTCCTCGATTTGGCTTTTTTTCTTGCCTTCAGCAGGTTCATTGATCGGGAACTTGACACGCATGTTCCCATTGGCCATCACCTTGCTCATCAGCGCGGTATAGTCGGTGCTGATGTCTTTGTCGTCAAATGAAATGAGCTGACTGAAGCCCATCACATTCTTGTAAAACTCAACCCAAGTATTCATTTGGCCCCAATCCACGTTGCCGACACAGTGGTCCACGTAAAGCAGGCCTGCGGGTTCGGGATTATAGTTGGACTTCCATGCTTTAAAGCCGGGCATGAAGGCGCCGGTGTAGTTCTTGCGCTCGATGAACATGTGGATCGTGTCGCCGTAGGTGTGGATGCCCGAACGCACAACTGTTCCAAATTCATCGGTCAGTGTCTCAGGAGCCAAGTAGGGCTTTGCGCCACGCTTGACCGTCTCCTCAAACGCGCTTGTGGCATCATCCACCATCAAGGCCAACACCTTGACACCATCGCCATGCTTGTTGTAGTGCGCATTGATCTCGCCATCGGGCAGGAGTGAGGTCGTGAGCACCAGCCTCACCTTGTTTTGTACAAGCACATAGCTCGCACGGTCGCGCACGCCCGTTTCAGGACCCGCATACGCAAGCGACTGAAAGCCAAAGGCTGTTTTGTAAAAATGGGCGCTCTGCTTCGCATTGCCCACATACAGCTCTAGGTAGTCGGTGCCATTCAAAGGAAGGAAATCTTGGGTCTCCTTCGGAGTATTATAAACATTCGTTGTTGTTTCCATTGTCGAAAATTAGGAATTAGAAATTAGAAATTAGGAAACCCGCATCGGGTTCAGCGCAGCTAAACCCGCATCAAGATCGCCGTAGGCAAATGGGAAACTCGTATCGGGTTCAGCGCAGCTCATCTTGCATTGGGATTTTGGGAATGATCGGTCATCGTGTGGGAGACGATGGATGATGGACGATGCAATGGAAAAATAGGAAAAGCAGAATTCTCGATGAAATGAAGGAATGATCAACCCATGCATTCACCCCAAACCATTCCTAATTCCTAATTTCTCATCATTCATTATCAATCGACCCAGGATCTATAGTAGTGTGGGTCCTCGATTTTCATTGCCTCCTCGGTGAGGAAGAGCGGCGAGAAGGTGTCGACCATGACTGCGAGCTCCAAGGTCTCCTTTTTGCCGATCGATTTCTCTGCTGTTCCCGGGTGTGGACCGTGGGGAATGCCCATGGGATGCAGCGACATCATGCCGCGCTCCACGTGCTTGCGGCTCATGAATTCACCCTCGACATAATACAGGATCTCATCTGAGTCGATATTGCTGTGCGCGTAGGGCGCAGGAATGGCCAATGGATGGTAATCATACATCCGCGGACAAAAGCTGCACACGACAAAACCCTTGCTTTGAAAAGTCTGATGGATCGGTGGCGGCATGTGCACACGACCCGTGATCGGCTCAAAATTATGAATGGAGAAGGCGTAGGGGTAAAAATAGCCGTCCCAGCCGATGTAGTCAAAAGGATGGTTGAGGTAGGTGAACGAAAACATCGTATCCTGCTTCTTGATCCGAATCTCAAATTCGCCCTTTTCTGCCATCGTCACGAGTTCGCTAGGCTTGCGAATGTCGCGCTCGCAATAGGGCGAGTGCTCCTCCAATTGGCCAAACTTGTTGCGGTAGCGGGTCGGCGTCTCGATCGGGCTGAATGACTCGACAAAAAACAGGCGATTGCCCTCGGTCTCGAAATGCATTTGGTAGACGATGCCGCGCGGGATTACCAAATAATCGCCCGGCGTGAATGGCAATTCCCCAAAAGGCGTCTTCAAAATGCCGCTGCCCTCATGGATGAAGAGCATCTCGTCGGCCTGCGCATTTTTGTAGAAATAGTCGGTCATCGACTTTTTGGGCGCAGCCACGCCGATATGGCAATCCTTATTGGTGTAGAGGATTTTGCGGCTCTCAAGGAAATCGTCGGTCGGTGGCACATGAAAACCAAGGAAGGAGCGGTGCTGAATATTGACGGGCACCGCAATCTTGGGCTTGACGTCCACAGGCGCAGAGATCCGCTCGACCAAGGTAGGCGGGGCGAGGTGGTAGGCCAATGAATAAACACTCGAAAAGCCCTCTGTGCTCACCAACTCCTCATAATACAATTCCCCATCTGGACGGCGAAACTGCGTGTGCCGTTTGGGTGGAATCTGACCAAGTGTGTGATAATGTGGCATAAATGCTGATTTCAAATGATCAATCGCCGCGCCCCGAGGAGCTTAGGCAGAAACTATCGAGTCGGCCTCTGCGACAAGTCCGAGCCAGTCGGTCGCGCGCAAGGCCCCCAAGGTATAAGCTTCGGGACTGCCCTCGGCCGGATGATAATCGTAAATCCAGCGGGCCATCGGCGGCATCGACATCAAGATGGACTCGGTGCGTCCATCGGTGTCGAGGCCAAACTTGGTGCCCTTGTCCCAGAGGAGGTTAAACTCCACATAGCGAGCGCGGCGCATGGCCTGCCAGTCGAGCTCGCGCTGCCCAAAGGCTTTGCCCTCGTTGGCGGCGACTAGCTCGGTATAGACAGGCACAAAGCTTTCGCCGAGGGCGATGACGAAGTCGTGGAGCTTGGTTTTGTCAGCGGCATCGTTGCCGCTGAGCCGGTCAAAAAAGAGGCCGCCGATGCCCCGCGTCTCCTTGCGGTGCTTCAAGTAAAAGTACTTGTCGCACCAGTCCTTGAATTTGGGGTAATAAGCAGGGGAGGAGGCGTCGCAGACGTCCTTCATGCGCTGGTGAAACCGCCGCGCTTGCGCGTCATCGACATAGATCGGCGTCACGTCGATGCCACCGCCAAACCAATATTGGCCATTTTCCAGCTCGAAGTAGCGCACGTTCATGTGGATGATGGGCACGTAGGGATGCGCGGCATGCAACACGATCGACACGCCCGTGGCATGAAAGACCTGCCCCGTGGTGATTTTGAGCGCCTCGGCGATGCGGTCGGGCAAAATGCCCCAGACATGCGAAAAATTGACGCCGCCCTTCTCGATGATGCGGCCGCCCTCGATCACGCGGCTGCGTCCGCCGCCGCCATCTGGGCGTTCCCAGCGATCTTCACGAAAGCGGGCATTGCCATCGATGGCCTCCAATCCGCCGCAAATGGCATCTTGCAGCGCCCTGAAGCGTAGATCAATCCGGTCAAGTGTGAGCATCTCGTCCTGCATTGAGCGCAAAGCTAGCAATTGTTAGGGAGATTTTTTTGCTGATGGTTGTCAGGGATTTTTTGGTAATGATGGATTTTTCAATGGAACCATTGTTTCACGATTCCCACTCCATCCCCACCAAAAAAATCACCGTCCTGAGGGCCAAGACGGTGAAAAAAAATCGTTACTAGCCTGCTAATGAAAGTAACCAGGAATCAAATAAATAGGCACATTCTTGTATCCTGTATTTCAATCTACGGAAGTTTCTATACAAATGTTGTATTCAATGCTGAACTGCTAGAATTGGTGCGCGAACGGTCGGCTGATCAACGATTTATCTAGTGGAGGCTATTTGTCTGTGCCGCCGGCCTCGCCTGCGCCATTGTCTTCGCGCACGACCATACCTTTAATGTTCAGCGTGGTCACTGGGTGGTCGGGATCGTTGGTGATCAAGACAGCGTCTTTCTCAAACTCGCCGACCCGGCCCCGTGTGTTGAAGATGAGGGTGACCGTGCCCGTCTCGCCGGGGGCGATCGTGCCGCTGCTCTTCGCCTCGATACAAGTGCAGGCCGCGCTCAGCTTGCGCGTGATCAGATCGCTCTTGCCGGTGTTTTTGATTTCAAACTCTGCCTTTGCCATCGTGCCCTCGACGACGTTTCCAAGGTCGATTTCGGTCTTGGTGAGGCTCAGGTTGGGTGCTTGGGCCCTGTCTTGGGCGCTGAATCGCTCTGCGATGTCTGCGCTGATGTTGATGCGCTTCATCGGGCGGTCGGCATCGTTGGTGGAGAGGAAGATGTTGTCGAAGGCAAATCCCCAATCCTTTTTGAGGCTTGCAATGTAGGTGACACTGAGCGTGAGCGTGTCGCCAGGCGCCAATGTCGTCTTGCTCAGGCGTGGCTTGAGGTGGGAGGGCGCCTTGCTGCCCGACTTGCTGATCTGTATCGTCTTGCTGCCTTGGTTATAGAGAATGGTCGATTGCGTGATGGTGTCGTCCTTGTAAATGCTGCCGTATGTGAGGTGGTTGGTGCGCATCCGCAGATTGCCTTCCTCAAAAGGGTAGAAATCGACCGGCCCCTTGGGGCGTGGCGTGACCTTGCCATGGATCGTGAGGCTGATGTGGGATGGGCTGCCATTGGTTTCTACGAGGATTTCCTTTGCAAAAATGCCGGGTCGCCCCATCGGGTTGTACTCGACCTTGACAAATCCGCTGGACCCGGGCATCACGGAGTCCCGGCTCCAGATGGGAGTGGTGCAGCCGCAAGTGGCTTTGACCGAGAGCAGCTTTATGGGTTTGCTGCCCGTGTTTTGAAATGCAAAAATGGTGCTTGCCAGTCCAGTCTCCTCCTTGATTTCCCCAAAATCAAACCTGGTCTTTTCAAACTTGGCAGTTCCCTGGGCGAAGCTGAGCTTCACGAGGAGGAGCAGCAGGAACAACATTCCCAGCCTCCTCAGAAGCAAACTGTTGTGCATCATCAATCCAACCAATCTTTTCATGCCAAGGATAAGGATTTCCAAAATTGCAACGAAAGCAGGTCGAATACCAAATAATCGTGCCGATTTTGTGCAAGGCAGGCGCCCGTTCAGCGCGCTCATCTCCGCACGCAACTTTTGATTCGAGCAAAATCCCCGTAATTTCCCCTGCGCATTGGCCGCTGTCGGTCCAAGTGCAGCTATGCTATTGAATTGATTACAATGGAAAACAAAATGAAGATCGACCAATTCCGCTATCTCCCAGGCAAGTCACCTCGCCTCAGTGATATTCCCCATGAAATCAAGGATGCTTATGATGACAAGAAGGAATACGAGAAAATGCTGCTGGTATGCCAGGAAAAAATGTCGGAATTGCAATCCTTGATGTTTGCACAGGACCGCTATTCACTGTTGGTCATTTTTCAGGGCATGGACACCTCGGGCAAGGATGGTGCGATCAAGCATGTGATGTCGGGTATCACGCCTGCTGGCATTCAGGCATTTACCTTCAAGAAGCCGACCGATAGTGAATTGGACCACGATTGGATGTGGCGCACCACTTTGTGCCTGCCTGAGCGCGGCCGCATCGGCATCTTCAACCGCTCCTATTACGAGGAGGTGCTCGTGGTCAAGGTGCACCCCAAGATCATGCGCGAATACCAGCGCATTCCCTCCAACCTCATCCAAGACGAGGCCAAAACCTTTGAGCAGCGCTACAGCGACATCAACAATTTTGAAGATTACCTCACGCGCAACGGTACCCGCATCGTCAAGATCTTCCTGAACATCTCGCGCGATGAACAAAAGGAGCGCCTCTTGGCCCGCATTGAGGAGCCCGAGAAGAACTGGAAAATGAGTCTGCAAGACGTTGTAGAGCGCGACAGTTGGGACCTGTATCAAGCAGCTTATCAGGATGTGCTCGACAAGACTAGCCCCGAGCATGCGCCTTGGTATGTCGTGCCTGGCAATGACAAGAAAAACGCGCGACTGATCATTTCCCAGATACTCATCGCCGAGTTGGAGGGCTTGGAGCTCCACTACCCAGCTGTTACCGATGAATTCAATGAAAAATTGAAGGAAGTGCGTGATTATCTGATGAAAAACTAGATCGACCTCTACAAATACGGGAGCCGATAGCTTTTTGAGGTCGAAATCGGCTTTTGAAGGGTAAATGGTCTCATACATTGGCCCTAGATTTTGGATAAAAGCGGGAGGATTTGATCCCGTGATGTGCGGGTGATCGTGTGCATTTGGGTGCACGGTCACCCGCTAGCTTTTGCCTAACTATACAAGCGAAAATGGTGGCTAGGCCTGTTGATTTTTGCCGACCGTCAAAGGAACATGAACAAGTTGCGGACTGCGCTGAATCCTGGATTGGTCGCTGGATGCATGAAGCAGCAGCGGGCGATGAAGCTGCAAATTCTGCCCATAAAAGAGGCATGGTTTTTACCATCAGTGGCTTGTGTTTTGCAATTTGAAATATAAAAATGTGAATTTATAAATAATTGATTTATAGCTATTATTGTTGTGATTTATGTTAAATAAATAATTCATGACACTGAAAAATTACCCTTCTTCGGGATTGGACCGAATGACAGCTTTTGACAATCGCAATTCCTCGGTCAATGGTTGTCTGCAAAAGAGATTTTGACTTGGCCGGCGGGCACCAGCAATGCCGTGAAACAGCAGCAGCAAATCAGGAATCCACGCCTTGAACAAACCACGCAGAACCCAAACCAAATCCGTATCTTTCCAGTTATGAATGCGTAGAATCCACCCTCATGCAAGATTGAAATGAAGCCATTTGTACGATATTTTTTCCTGACGTTACTCGGCCTGATGGCCTTGTCTCAGCTCGCCTTTTCCCAGCAAAAAATCTATGTTTTGGAGCTGCGCAATGAGGTGGATTTTGCAGCTTCGCGCTACTTCACACGCGGCTTCGCCGCCGCCCAGGCCGATGGTGCCGAACTCATCATTGTTCACCTCGACACCTATGGCGGCCGCGTAGACTACGCCGACTCCATCCGCGCACACATCCTCAACAGCAAGATTCCGACAGCCGTCTTCATCGACCGCAACGCCGGCTCTGCGGGTGCGTTGATCTCCATTGCCTGCGACTCGATCTACATGGCTCCCGGCGCTAGCATCGGTGCGGCGACCGTCGTCGATGAAGACGGCGAGCCCGCCATCGACAAGTATCAGAGCTATTGGCGCGGCGTGATGCGCGCCACCGCCGAGGCCAATGGACGCAATCCGCAGATCGCAGAGAAAATGGTGGATCAAAACCTCGAAATCGTGGGCCTGAGCCCGATGGGCAAGATTATCACATTCACCAATGCCGATGCGATTGCCAATGGCTATTGCGAAGGCACCAAAAACAATGTCGCAGAGGTCGCTGCGGCATTTGGCTTTGACAAGCCGCAGATCGTCCACTATGAGGGCTCTACGCCCGACAAAGCGATCGATATGCTCAATAGCCCGACAGCAAGCGCAATCTTGCTGGTATTGCTCTTTGGCGGCATATTCTTGGAGCTTAAGGCGCCCGGCACAGGCAAAGGTGCCGTGATTTCAATCGTATCCGCCTTCCTATTCTTTGGGCCACACTACGTCAATGGTTTTGCAGAAAGCTGGGAAGTGGGCCTCTTTTTGCTGGGAGTGATCTTGCTGGCGCTGGAATTGTTCGTAATTCCTGGCTTTGGCGTTGCAGGCGTCTTGGGCATCCTGTTCACGGTGGTCGGCGTCACGGCGGCGCTCTTGGAAAACAACGGGACCGATTTTGAGTACGTGACCACCAATGAGGTACTCAAATCGCTGGCGACGGTCCTTGTGCTCATGTCTACTTCGATCCTGCTTGTCATTTGGTTCGCCAAGATTTTGGTGTCCTCCAAGAGTTCCTATCCCTTTGTGGACCAAGCGATGCAGACAAGTGCAGCTGGATTTACAGCTTTGCGTTCAGATTTTCAGGCATTGGTGGGGATGGAGGGCGAAGCCAAGACGGACCTGCGGCCTGTGGGGCATGTGGTGATCGATGGCAAGAGTTACGATGCCGAGGCTGGCGAAGGTTATATCGTCAAAGGCGAGAAAATCTTGGTCGAGCGACTCAAAGGTGTACATTTGATGGTAAAGAAATTGTAATCCCATGAAGATTTTGGGTGTCATTCCCGCCCGTTTTGCCTCCACGCGTTTCCCAGGCAAGCCATTGGTCGATATCGCTGGCAAATCAATGGTGCAGCGTGTATACGAGCAGGCCTGCAAGGCAAGCGGCCTTACCGATGCGATTGTCGCTACGGACGATGCACGCATTTTTGACCATGTCATCGCTTTTGGGGGGCGGGTGATCATGACGGATTCTGCGCACCCATCTGGCACGGATCGCCTGTTGGAGGTCGCTTCACAAATGTCTGACTATGATGCTTATGTGAATATCCAAGGAGATGAACCCTATATCGATCCATCGCAAATCGACCAGGTTTGCGACATCCTGCGCAGCCGCGCCGGCGCTTTTGTGGGCACGCTCGTCAAGCGCCTCACGCAGGCGCAAGACATCGACAACGCCAACACCGTGAAGGTCGTTTTTGCGCTCGATGGCCGCGCCATCTACTTCAGCCGCAGCCCGATACCCTACCTGCGCGACCCGCAGATGCAGGAGGCCTGGGAACAGGAGCGAGGCTATTTCAAGCATATTGGCATCTATGGCTACTCCCAGGAGGGCTTGCACGCCATTCGGCAAATGCAGCGCGGCATTCTGGAAAGGGTAGAGTCGCTCGAACAGTTGCGCTGGATGGAGCATGGCATGCCCATCTATGTCGCGGAGACATTCCTCGAAACGCAGGCTGTCGATACACCAGAAGACCTTGCAAAATTACCCCAAAGCAAAGCTTAATGGAAGTGCCTTACATTCCGATAGCCTGCAGCATGCATGATCAACTATTGCATTATGCAACAAGGCATGATCTACTGACAGTGAGTGTATTGGTTGGCGACGTGCAACTGGAATTTGAGGCACGCATCGAAGACGTTTTCACCCTTTCAGGAGCCGAGTTCATCCGCTTTGACAATGGAAATGAGTACCGTTTGGATCAGTTGCTGATGGTGAATGGGCATTCGGTCCTAGAAGGCAGTTGCCCAATCTGAACGGCACCCAGCTTCACATCATGCTCCCCAACCTTGCTCGCGTTTCCGGTATGACGCGATCCCATGTTGGCGTTCGGTCGCGTCACGCCTTTATTGCCAATGCATTCCCAAAAAATCCTAAATTCGCAACAATCAATTCATGTAAAAATGGCGAAGAAGGACGAGTTTATTGAAAAGATCCAGGCAGGCTATAGCTTCAAGGGTGAACACATCCAATTGGGAGCAGCGATGCTGGACAATGACGTGCTCACAGAGGCGATGGTCGGTATTCCCCTCAAAACCCTCAATCGCCACGGCCTCATTGCTGGCGCGACCGGAACAGGCAAGACCAAAACCTTGCAAGTACTGGCCGAAAACCTGTCTTTGCTGAGTGTTCCCGTTTTGATGATGGATATCAAGGGCGACCTCAGCGGCCTTGCCGCTGCTGGCGAGTCCAACGCCCGGATCACAGATCGCCACAAACTCATCGACCTGCCATGGCTCGCCAAGGATTATCCTGTCGAACTGCTCACGATTTCCAACCAGGATGGCGTGCGCATGCGCGCGACAACCTCTGAATTTGGGCCCGTGTTGCTGAGCAAGATTTTGGAACTCAACGACACGCAACAAGGTGTGCTCGCCATGATCTTCAAGTATTGCGACGACAATTGTCTGCCGCTGCTCGACCTCAAAGACATGAAAAAGGTCCTGCAATTTGTAAACAATGAAGGCAAGGCCGAGATCGAGAAGGAATACGGACTCATTTCCACTTCCAGCACGGGCATCATCCTGCGCAAGATCGTCGAACTGGAGCAGCAAGGTGCCGAATTGTTTTTTGGCGAAAAATCATTTGAAGTAGAGGACCTGACGCGCATCAGTGACGATGGCTACGGCGTGATCAATATCTTGCGCCTCAACGACATCCAAGACCGTCCCAAGATGTTCTCGACCTTCATGCTGTGTTTGTTGGCCGAGATTTATTCGACATTTCCAGAAGAGGGCGACTTGGATGCTCCCAAGCTCGTGATCTTCATCGACGAGGCACACCTCATTTTCAATGAAGCCTCAGATACCCTGCTCGACCAAATCGAGACGATGGTCAAGCTGATTCGTTCCAAAGGCGTCGGGCTGCTGTTTTGCACGCAAAACCCTGACGACGTTCCACAAGCTGTGCTCTCACAGCTCGGTCTCAAGGTGCAGCACGCTTTGCGTGCCTTTACGGCCAAAGACCGCAAGGGCATCAAATTGGCCGCGGAAAACTTTCCTGAGACGCCCTACTACAAGGTCGATGAGCTGCTCACTGAGCTGGGCATCGGCGAGGCGCTAGTGACTGCGCTCAACGAAAAGGGCATTCCCACGCCGCTCGTGCGCACCATGTTGCGCGCACCACAGTCGCGCATGGACGTGCTCACGGCTGCAGAGATCGGCAGCAACTTGGCGGCATCCAAATTGGTGAGCAAATACAACAAGGAAATCGATCGCGAGAGTGCCTACGAATTGCTCAACGAGAAACTCGTAGAGGCCGAGGAGGCATCCGCGAATGCCGAGAAGCAACGCAAGCAAGCGGAGATCGACGCCAAAAACGAGGCCCTTCGCCAAAAGGAGGAAGAAAAGCGCCGCAAAGAAGAGGAGCGGGCTGCCCGCACGCCCGCTGGCAAAACTGTGCTCGAGCGCGTGGCTACGAGCTCAGTCGCCAACACGCTGGTGCGTGAGGTGACGCGTGGCATCTTGGGCGTCTTGGGACTCGGTGGTCGCTCGCGGTCGAGCGGAGGCGGGAGCCGTAGCCGCAAGAAGCCGGGCTGGTGGTGATCAATCCGACAGCTTTGTCGGTGCGAAATTCACCAACGTCTGCGCAAAATTGCCATCCTTGAAAAAGATTCGCACCTGCATGGGTCGGTAGTCGGTTGCCACCCATTCCGTCGCGAATGAATTCACGATCTCGTAGGAACGCATCCACGGAATATTTGGATCGATCTCGCCATTGAGGCCGAGAAAGCGATATTGGACCTCTGAGATGTCGGCCATGGTAGCATCCTCGGCCTCTACCCGCACTTGGTAGCGATAGATCGGGAGCTTGGTTTTGGCATCCTCCTCGCCGATGGCTGCTCGGTAAAAAGCGACCATGATATTGGTGATGGCCGGCTCATCCTCGGCCTCAATGTCCACCGCGGGACCTGCAGCAACAGCATGGCGCAGGGTAGTTTTGGTGGGCAATGCATAGACCTTGGCGCTGCCAGCATACATGGGAGGGATCGCCCCAATTCCCCAATTGGCGCCTGTCGTCTCCACATAATAGTAGTTGCGACCGTTGTACGGGTATTGTAGCGCTTTAAGTTGGGCAATCGCCACGCCCACAGCCATGTGGCCAGGCGGCGATAGCAAGATGCAGTCCACGTCGAGCTTGTCCAGGATTGCTGCCAATAGGATCGAGGTATCCTCACAATCGCCACCGCCGTCGACCAGGGTCTCCACAGGAAATTTTGGGTATTCGCCCACCTCGGCTTGGTATTCGAGACTTTGTACAAAGTCCACGACCATATTGATCAGTTGCCATTCGCTCAGCGACTCTTCTATTGCCCGTGCCTGAAAGGCCTGTGCCAGTTTTGCATTGAGTTCATATCCCGCATCCTCCTGCACATAATTGCCGTAGTAAAATGTGCGCGTTTTGCTACTGTAATGTGTCTTGAGTTCAGCGGGCAGCTTGATTTTGAGGCTTTCTTGATGGCCAAAACTCTCCCATACAAATTCCTTTTCGAGGGTGGCCATGGCGGGAAGCGACAGCGCCATCCACCCACAAAATACCCAAAAGTAGCCGAGGCGCCCCGAAAGGCGCGATGCATTTTTCAGACCATTCATACCGTTATCCTTTTCTTATCCGATGAACCGAGCCTTGGAACTGACCAATATGTAAGGTGCAATCGTAGGGGTGTACGCAGGTGAGTCCGGTTGGATGTGCACTTGTAATGTTCCACAAGACTTTGTGTGAGGAGGGGAGTCGAGCGAATGTAAGGATTGCAAGATACGGTTTGAGAATCAAGGAGATTTAGTGGTTTCAAACCGCTCAGCCCATCCTGCGCCTGAAACAAGGCCTGATTGGCAGGTGCTAGATTATTTGCGCATGCAGATGTTTAGTGATTGACGACCATTGTAAGGATATACATGACCGAGTGGAATATCGATCGATGATCGTCTTGAAGCGGGCACCTTCAAGAATCCAAAATTTTACTACTTTGGACGATGGGAAAAATGATCACGTCAGGCAGGCGAGTAGGATGGAGCGTCTTCTTTGTAGGGGTGTCTGCCATCTTGTTTGGCTTGTGGGCGACAGGCTGCTCCCGATCAGGCAAGAATTCCGATGCTGATCAAGGCTCCCAAAAGGCTGTGGTCATCAAGATAAATGTAATGCGTTATCAGACGGAGGAGCATGAAATGGACGAGTTGGTAGGCAGGCCAATCTTGAGGAAGGCGAGAAATTTACAAGGTGTGGTGGGGAGCGAATACACCACGGCCTATGGCCAGGTGCATGCCACGCTGTTTTTTGAAACAGGGGTGGATCCAAGGGTCGCGCGTGCCAGAACTACGCAGATGATGCAGGAAATGAGTATCAAGGATCTGCCTGCCGATGTAGAGATTGCAATCGAGTAATTTTTTTTCACGACTTACCGCCAAAACTTCACCACGTTTTTCAAGACAGCAATATAGCTTTGAAGCGTCCAGTCGGGGCCATCCCACGGCGGTGCATAGAGCAAGGTCATTTTCACATTCGCATAAACGAACCCACACAGCATCGCCACGCCAGCCCATTTGATCCAGATGCGTGGATTTTCCCAGATCCAATTCACAATCATCGCCAGCGGAAATGCCAGTAAGGCATAAAATTCGACATAACAACGATGCCCAAAAGCGCCGCCAAACCACCAAGCCCACCAGCTTGCAAAGACATAGGTTGCAAGTAAAAAGACAATCAGCGTTGCCGGCGCACTGTTTTTGCGCTGTCGCCAGCCGATCACGATCCCAATCATCGCCAGCAGCATGATCGGCGTGTAGAGAAACAATCCGTTTTGATAGCTGAAAAGTACTTGCAACAGCTTGGGATGCAATGCATTGGAAAAGCCTTCGCCTTCATAGCTCCACACCAGCCAATCCCCAAAAACATGGTGCCAATACATCATCTGCGGCGTCACCAAAACCAAACCGATGCCCGCCATCGCCAAAATATGCGTCCAGCGGCTGAGGAACAGTTGCATACGCCCTTGCAAATCCTTGAAGCTATACACCTCCCAGAACAGGATCAACAAACCGATCAGGATATTGGTCGGGCGAATGAGGAAAATGAGCGAAAGGCAGCCGCCTATCGCCAAGCTGAGCCCCAGCCGGGGCCGCTCCAGCCACATCGGCAGGAGCCAGATCAAGGTCGCAAACAGGCAAAAAGAGTAGGCATGGGACATGCCGGCCTCGACCACACTATAATAGTATAGATTGGTCGCTCCCCAAATGAGCACGGTAGTGCCCGTCGCCACCACCTTGCCAAAATGCCGCAACAAGGCTTTACGCACAAACCACAATCCTAGCGCCGCATAAAATGCGGTGGCAATCATGATGCCGATCCCGTAGGTGTCAGAAAAGCCCGTGGCCTGCCCGCGCAGTGCGCTGTATTTGCGGTGATGAATGTTTTGTGTATTGAGATCGGGGTACTCGACGCTCCAATCTGCTGGTGGAGGCGTACCTTCGCCTTGAACAACCAGTGCCCAGGCATGCGCGGCAAGAAAAAAAGGAGCTTGCATGGCGGCAACACCGTAGGTGTAGCGCGTTTTTACCTGTTGGTCATCGTTCACAAGACAGCAGGAGAGCATCGCCAAGCCATCCTTGCCATCCCAAACTTGCCAACTGCCGTAGACGAATGTCGCGGGAAGGTAGAGGTAATATCCCTCGGCATCGCTCCAAATCATGCTCGACCTGTCGCCAGCCGGCACGCGATGCATGCTCAGCGCGACCATCATTACAAACAAAAACGGAATCAACAGGCGGTCCGCCCATTCCCTAAGATTGCCCATGGGCGGAAATTACGAAAATTGGCTTTCTATTCGCAGTAGCAAGGGTGCATTAAAGCTTGCCCTGCGTCAAGGAAAATGCGCCGCCCATGTAATGGTAATCACTATTGCTCATGTTGTGATCGGGCTCGATCAGCTTGATTTCCATCTTGCCATCGAGGCGGCTGCCGACATTACCGTCTGTGAACTCGATCCAGCCCAGTGGCTTGGTCGTGTGAAACATCAGCAAATCTCCTTGTTCCCAGTAGCAAACCTCGACGCCTGCCGAGGGCAACTGCAGGCGCTTGCCCACCACAATGCTGTCTTTGAACCAAATCAAAAGGTGGATGCGGTTCGGCAGCTTGCTTTCAAACAAAGGATTGTCATGGTCTTGGTCGATGCGCATTACCAATCCCCCAGCTGAGTCGACCGTGCAAACTTTTCCAGCGGCCACGATGCCAGCTTTTGCAAAGTACTGCCCCTTCGTTTTGCCCTTGGGCAAGGGCGCCACCGAGGAAAACAGTGTGAGCAAGAGTGCGAGAGCGGCGAGGCTGCCAAAAAGGATGGTCTTGGGAAATCGTTGGTGGGGGATGGTATTTTTCACGATAAGGCGGGTTTCATCAACAGCATCAGAGCAGTCACCTTGTCGCCCGCAGCCAGTTGCGCTTGCGCTTCCAAGGTCACGTCTTTGCCTTCAAAAGTCGCGCCGTTTTCGAGCCACCATGCCTGCACTGCCTCGATAGCCGGCAAGGCAGGTACATTGCCCAATCGACCGAGCTCATTTCCCGATAGCTGATGACTTTGGCGAATGTACACAGGTAGCGCATCGATCCCGATGCCGAGCGTCTCCAACGGTTTCTCGACCTCAAAAACACTCGCTCCACTCGCCCTTGCATAGAAGTTGCCCCCCATGCGAGCGACCAAATCGATTTTGTGTGGATCGATCTGTGCTGCAGCATCCAAAACACGCCTGTCGATATGCATGCGCAATACCTGCGCAAAAATCAATTGTCCTGCGCCACCATGCTGACCGAGCGGCTTGATCTCCACGACCTTGCATTCCATCTGCACAGGCGACTCCGCTACGCGAAAAGGCCGCACGAGCTCACTGGGCAACATCGTGAAGCCTGCCTTCTCGAATTCGTTCACGCCATCACCATACTCAGTGCTCGCGAGGTTCATTTGCTCCACAATGGCATGGCTCACGACATTCACCACGACCTCGGGCACTGCAATCACATTGGACAGCGTGTGCTTGGTGGTATTGTCACGCACGCGGCGAGCAGGCGAGAAAATGAGCATCGGCGGATTGGAACTGAACACATTGAAAAAGCTGAACGGCGCCAAATTGGGTATGCCGTCCCTGCTGATTGTGCTCGCAAATGCAATCGGGCGAGGAGCAACGGCACCAAGCAAATAGGCGTGGAGTTCCCGCGTTTTGACTTCCCCGGGAGTGATGGTGAGGTATTCATGCATGCGGCAAAACTAATGAACAATGGATGATGCACAATGCAGGATGGATGATTTGGGGATGATGAATGGCTAGCGTCTCAGGATTTGGGTTGGTGTCGCGGAATGTGGGATTTGCAGATTGTATATATAGGTGTCGGAGTGTTGGTATCTTGGGCAAATGAAATGTTGGGAAAACCTGAACATCAGCTTAGAATCATGATTTCCAATTTTTTCATTCAGCATAAATTATCTACCTTTGGCGCTCCCAAGGGTCTTGGGGTGAAAGGAGTTTTAAAAAGTACATGTCAGAAATTGAAAATGAAGTAAAAAACGCGGATCAAGACGCTCCATTGGTAGAGCAGCCTGAAACGCCGGCTGCTGAAGATCACAAGGAGATCGTCGCAGAAACCCCTACGGAGGTCGTTGCAGAACCCGTAGTTGAAGTTGCCGCTGAGGTTGTTGCAGAAACGCCAGCTGAAGCTCCAGCAGTTGTTGCCGCAGAAGGCCGCAAAAAGGTCGAGCGCCAAGGTGGTCAGGCAGTTGTCGAGCCCAAGGCTCACAAACCAAAACCACAATTTAAGGCCGTCCAGCCCGTCAACGACGAGGATTTTGACTGGGAAGCTGCCGAAGGCGGTTACAGCAAAGCCGAGCGTGCCAAGCTGGAAGCTGTGTACAAAACCACCCTTTCTTCTGTCAAAGAAGGCGAGATCGTGGAAGGCACAGTCGTCTATGTCACTGAGAAAGACGTAATCCTCAACATTGGATTCAAGTCTGAAGGTATCGTGCCCCTCACGGAATTCCGCGAGCGCGCTTCCCTCAAGCCAGGTGACAAGGTCGATGTCTACCTCGAAACTGTAGAAGACCAAGACGGTCAACTCATTTTGTCGCGCAAGCGTGCCAAGCACATGCGCACATGGGAAAAAATCCTCAAAGCCGAAACCGAGGACGTCATCCTCGAAGGTCTCATCAAACGCCGCACCAAAGGTGGCTTTGTGGTGGACATCGACGGCATCGAGGCATTCCTCCCAGGTTCTCAGATCGACGTGAAGCCCGTTCGCGATTTCGACGCTTATGTCGGCAAGAGCATGGACTTCAAAGTCGTGAAGATCAACCACCCATTCGAAAACGTTGTGATTTCCCACAAAGTGCTCATCGAGAAAGACCTCGAAGCACAGCGCATGGAAATCCTCAAGAATTTGGAAAAAGGCCAAGTCCTCGAAGGTACCGTCAAGAACATGACCCACTTCGGTGTGTTCATCGACCTCGGTGGCGTGGACGGCTTGCTCCACATTACAGATATCTCATGGGGCCGCATCAACCACCCCGACGAAGTCCTGGACCTCGACCAAAAGGTCAACGTGGTCGTTTTGGAATTCGACGAGGAGAAGAAGCGCATCAGCCTAGGTATGAAGCAACTCCAGCCCCACCCATGGGACTCGCTTGCTGAGACCTTGGTCGAAGGCTCCCGTGTCAAAGGTCGCGTCGTGACGGTGGCTGATTACGGCATCTTTGTCGAAATCACCCCAGGCGTCGAAGGCCTTGTGCACATGAGCGAAATGAGCTGGTCACAACACCTCAAAAACCCCACCGAACTCTTCAAGATCGGTGACGAAGTCGAGGCGACCATTCTCAGCATCGATCGCGACGAGCACAAAATGTCGCTCGGCCTCAAGCAAAGCAAAGACGATCCATGGCTCAATGCCGCGTCCAAGTTTGCGCCGGGCACACAGCACACCGGTATCGTGCGCAACATGACCAACTACGGCCTCTTTGTCGAGTTGGAAGAAGGCGTCGATGGCCTCGTGCACATCAGCGACTTGTCTTGGACCAAAAAATACAGCCACCCATCCGAGTTCATCAAAAAAGATGAGAAATTGGAAGTCGTGGTGCTCGATATCGACGTCGAAAACCGTCGCTTGAGCTTGGGCCACAAGCAACTGACCGAAGATGTATGGATCACTTTTGAAGCGATCTTCGTCTTGGGCTCGACCCACAAAGGCACCCTCATGAGCTACAACGACAAAGGCGGCATCGTCGAGTTGGAGTACGGTGTCGAAGGTTTCGTTCCAGCAAAGCACATGGCAGTGGCCGAAGGTCAGCCTAAGCTCAAAACAAGCGAAGCCTACGAATTCAAAGTCATTGAATTCAACAAAGACGCCAAGAAACTCGTGCTTTCACACCGTGCCACTTGGGACGATGAGCAAGCTAGCGAGCAGACTGGTGGCGAAAACCGCAGCCGCAGCAATGCAGGTGGTGGTGGCGGCGGAGCCAAGCGCGAAGGCGGCGAAAACAAGAATCAAGGTGGCGGCAAAAAGCAATCCACTGCGACTCCCAAGCCGAAGCAAGAAACTACTACCCTCGGTGAAATCTCTGCATTGGCCAATCTGAAGCTCCAATTGGAAGCCGACGAAAGGGAAAAAGCTGAATCCAAGCTGAAAGGCATGGGCAAAGCCAAATCCGCAGACGAGTCCGTCGATGAAGCAGCCGAGCCCATCGTGGCAGAAGCAGTAGAGCCTACAACCGAAACACCCGAAGTCGCCGAAGAAAAATCGGAAGACGCCGAGTGATCAAGGTTTGATCTGAAATGAAAAAGGCCCTCGCAAGAGGGCCTTTTTTTGATACCTTTATGTTGGGAAATGCCAGCGCTGGTGCGCATGGCAAGGCCACAGCTGTCGAGCTAAAAGTGTTCCAACAAAGAAATCGTGTACAGGAAAATTACCAATTGCTGCGGCGCAGCACGGCCTCCAAGTGATCGATCAAGACCGTGGTCGCATGGTCCATATGACGGTCATTGGGGATGATCATGTCGCACTCGTTGCGAAACGGCTCGATGTGCTGCCGATACATGGGCACGACAAAGCGCTCATAATAGGCGAGCACCTCGTCAAGGCCATAACCGCGCTCCTTGGCATCTCGACGGATGCGGCGACTCAGGCGCAAATGCTCGGAAGTATCCACAAAAACCTTGAGATTGAGCATTTTGTCGACATCAGGATGGTTGAAGACAAATAGACCCTCGATCAAGACGATCGGGCGTGGCTCAAAGCGCAACATCGCTGGACGCCTGTCTGGATTGTTAAAGGTATATTCGAGAATATCAAAACTCTCTCCAGCCTGCAGCTTGGCGATATCCAAAGCTAGCGCATCCAAATTCAATGCAGAAGGATGGTCAAAATTGATTTGTCCATCCAAATCCCTCGGTAGGTCATCTCGGCTGATGTAGTAATTGTCTTGCGATATCAATGTGATCGCATGCTTGCCGAGGCGCTGCACAATGCGGCGCAACAGGGTGGTCTTTCCAGACCCTGAGCCTCCTGAAATGCCGAGGAAATAGGGTTTTTGTGAACTCATTATTTTGAAGCAAGGTAGGAGGCAAATAGTTGCACGGCGCGGCCGCGGTGCGAAATGGCGTTTTTTTCCGCAGGGGTCATTTCGGCGAGGGTGCGGGTGTCGCCATTGGGGATGAAGATCGGGTCATAACCAAAGCCGGTGTCTCCGCGCTGCTCGAACCCAATGTGGCCTTCCAAGACGCCCTCAAAATAGCGCAAATCGGCCCCCTCAAACCAAGCAATCACTGTCCGAAATTTTGCACTTCGGTCTGTCTTGCCTTCCAATGCGGCGAGCAGCTTGGCCATATTGGCTTGGGCATCGTTTTGCGGACCTGCGTAGCGCGCGGAGTACACGCCAGGCGCGCCATCAAGAGCTGACACTTCCAAGCCAGTATCGTCTGCGAAACAAGGGATGCGCGTCGCCTCATAAAAAGCTTGCGCTTTGAGCCGTGCGTTTCCTTCCAACGTGGGTTCCGTTTCCTCGACCTCCAAGGGCTCTGGGAGATCATGAAAACTCAAAATCTCAAAACGGTCGCCCAAGATCTCGCCAATCTCTTTGAGCTTTTTGGCATTTCCAGTCCCAAAGAATAGCCTTTGCTTCGCCATTTTTATTGCAGTTTCTCTTTGAGTTGTTTCAAATAGGCCCACAGCTCACGCTTGAGGTCCTGGTCATTTTGAAGCACCTCCAACCGGTGGCTGAAATAGACTTCCCCCTTGCCCAATTGCACGGGATTCTCAGCTCCACCCCAGACTTCGCTGTCAAAAATGACGGCATAGGGGTTGGGCATCCGATCAAATTCCTCCAGATGCACAGTTCCATCGATTTGCCCAAACCCGACCAATTCCACCGCGAGCTTGAGTGAGTCGACGATTTTCTTGAGCAGATTCAACAAATCTGGATTTCTGAACTCTGAAATTTGCAAGACAAACAGCACTTTGCTTGTAGGCTTGGTTTTCCACGTGATGCCAGGCTTACGATCTTCCGCAACGACAGGCGGGGAGACGGGATTTTGTGGCTGGCTGACAGGTGGCTCCGGTGCAATCACTACTGTCGGTGTCTGCGGCACAGGTGCTTTAGTTTTTTCCGCAATCGGCTTGATGATAGGCTCCGTTTTGGGAGTCGCTACCACATGTGTCAGCGCTGCATTAGCATCTTGAGGAAAGATGTAAAACGACTCTCCATAAAGAAGTGCAAGTGTTTCGGGGCCGTCGATGAGTAGCTCTGACATCTGAATCGTGATTATTGCAAACCAAAGTGTTTTTGGGCCATTTCTCTCACGGCTGTACCGATTGCGAGCGCCGAAGTCGCAGCCGGGCTAGGAGCATTGAGAACATGGATAGAATTGTCACGATACTCGATCTTGAAATCGTCGATCATGTCGCCGTTGGGGTCGAGTGCCATCGCCCGCACACCTGCGCGGCCGGGCTTCAAGTCATCCATTTCCAAGGTCGGAATGAGCCTGCGAAGCTGGCTCAAAAACAGCTTTTTGGAAAAAGCACGTCGGTATTCATCCAACCCAAATCGCCATTGCCTGAAAAAGAGTTTCCAAGTACCGCGATAGGTGAGGGCATCAAAGCTATCGGCGAGGCTGAAGGAAAATTTTCCATAGCCTTCGCGCTTGAAGACAAAAACGGCATTCGGGCCACACTCGATGCTGCCGTCGACCATTCGTGTAAAGTGCACGCCCAAAAACGGAAATGCAGGATTGGGAACGGGGTAGATCAGGTTTTTGACCTTGTGCTTGCCGGCATCGGTCAGGTCGAAATAATCGCCTCGGAAACCAACGATTTTCATTCCGATCTCATTCACGCCATCCATTTTGGCAAGTCGATCTGCCTGCAAACCTCCACAGAAGATCACATGCCGCCCCTTGAAGTTGCCACGATCGGTGGCGACGATGCTTTCGCCGCCCATTTTTTGGATGCCTGTCACACAATGACTTGTGAGCACTTTGCTCGCAGCATTTTGTGCCACGATGAGCTCTGCGAGTCGCTCCGTGAGGCCCCTGAAGTCGATGATGCCTGTGCAAGGCACCCATATCCCTGCGATGCCCCGCACATGCGGCTCGATTTCTCTGATTTGGTCGGGACCGATCTTCTCGATCCCTTCGACTTGGTTTTGCAAGCCGTTGTTGAAGATCTTGTCCATGAACGGCAGTTCGCCCTCGGCCGTCGCCACGACAACTTTGCCGCAGACATCGTGGGCGATTTTGTGGGCCTTGGCAAAAGCGACGAGCTCATGTCTGCCCTCTACGCAATTTTTGGCTTTGTAACTACCTGGCTTGTAGTAGAGTCCGGAGTGGATGACCCCAGAGTTGTGGCCGGTCTGATGATCGGCGAGTCGAGCTTCTTTTTCCAAGACCAGCAATCTCAGGTTGGGAAATGCCTCTTGGATTTTCCAAGCGCTCGCCAATCCGACAACGCCGCCGCCGACGACTATTACATCAAAAATTCCTTGTTCCTGACTCACTTGAGACTTCCTTATTTTCGGAATATTCGAAGGCAAAGTAAGCAAAAAATGAAGATATATTTTCTGAACGTTCTACACATTTCACAATCTATCCCCTGAAAATGCCCTCGAGAAAAATAATTTTCCACCTTTTGCTATGGTACTAAGCCACGTGAAGTTTAGTCGGTGATTTTGATCGTTTCAGCAATCGTTTTTCGCGATTCATCAAGGAATTGTTCGAGTGGTAGGAATTGATGGATGCTAAAAAGAACAGCTGGGCTGGTCTGGAATTACGATCTACTTCAGATCGCTCAAGCCATATCAGGGAGTGTGCAAAGTCGTCAAAGATTTGAGTTTTGGGTTTTTTGCATCCGTTTGTCGAGCAAAAAGCAAGATTAGAATAGGCCTAGAATCTGCAAAAATGGCATGTTTATTCATTGTGACAAGTTTTGGATCTATTTTTGGCCCTCTGTAAGCATTGGCATTCTGGGTGAGTCGTTTGTGCGGTCATTATGGCAATGGATTGTCGGGCTAGAATGCAGTTGCGTATTGAATTGTGGAATTTTCAAGGGCAATTGTGGATTGCATGTTTGTGAATCGTCTGTATTGTGCTAAATTTGTAACGTAAAACGACAACTGTATTTTGGATTGTTTGAATTTTACCTTCGGAACTGTAAAGCTATCCCAGCCAAGTTGCTAGCTGGGGCAGTGTTTCTGCTAGAAAATGGCTGGAACATGAAGTGATTTTGTGTGTGTGATTTGAAACTATTTTCGGAAATCGAGTAATTTAATTGGTATTGAGTATGAACATTGGGTATTATTATCAGTTGCTTGCGGGCTTTATCCGCGAGGGAGGGCGATTTACATTGCCTCGTGCCCTCAAGGATGCGGTGCGCACAGCAGATCTTGACGACGTCAAGCAGATTGAAGAACTTCTTGCGACTGAAGTTGCAAATTGCTCTTTGCATGATAACAATGGCGCAGAGTATTTTGCATTTCTAGCTGAGGCTTCATTGTTGTTTGCAATGTATCGCCGCAATTTTTCAGAGTTTGATCGGTTGTATGAGTCTGTGGAGAAGCGTCTTCACACGCTGCGCAGCTCTGGTCTTGCTCAGATTGATGTCGCTGGCTGGCAGTGGTATTTTGGCTTTTTGAAACTTGGTGCCAACCGTTTGAAGCGTGTTGCTACCGTGGAAACCTTTGAAAAAGGGATTGACGACATCGAGTGGGATGAAATCGGTGCCGAATTCATCTACCGTGTGAGCGCTACCACTGGCTTTGTTTATCTGAACGAAGAGAATCCAGAAAAGCGCAACAAAGCCCGTTTCTGGCTTCAAAAGGCAGTTTCAGAGCAAGAAATTTCCCGCACGCTGGTGGCATTCCTCAACTTGGCCGATTTCTACCTCGGCGATGCCAAAGGTGAGCATCAAAAGCGCCTTGAGGATCACATCCTCAAACTGGAAAACCTCGCGAATGGCACTTCAGACGCCGGCTTGGGCCGCGTCTACCGCACGGCAGTCCTAGACTATCAGGCTCGCGCTATGGTGTCGCGCTCTGGTGGCCACGACGACGATATCGTCAAGATCGAGGAAAACCTGCGCAATGTGCGCGAGGTTGAGAAAAATGTAACCTACGATAGCAAAAACATGCCCGGCTTTGTCAGGGCTTCCCTCAAGGCCCTTTTCAGCGACTACTATTTCAATGTCACCTCGTCTGAACTAGACCGTGAAGACTTGGAAGACTTGCTGGCAATGGCATTTGACGATATCAATGAGGCGATCACCATCGCTAAAAAGATCAAAGATGAGGCTTTCAGAAGCCAATTGCGTTTGCAGTGGATGGAAATCGCTGCTCGCAAAATCGTCAAAGTCAATGAGAAAGACCTCAAAGAGGTGCTCGCTGACACCAAAAAAGGCGACGATCACGTGGCTTTTGTCACCGCAACCTATTCCTACGCTGATTTTTACATTCGCAAGAAAGAAGCCCAAAAAGCTTTTGATCTGCTGAATGACATGGTCAAAAAAGGCTACAAAAAAGCTGATGAGGGTGGCTTCTACCTCGTGACCAACGGCCTGCGCAAGATCAACGACATTTTCAATGTCGAAGTTGATCGTCCAGGTGTGAGCTGGATCGTTGCTTCACTGTCAGACTTTTTTGGTGCGATGGCAGACTCCATGGACGCCATGGAAAACCACATTGCCAACATTGGCCAAGAAATGTTTGATCGTTTCCTCGAGGAATACCTTCGCATGGAGCCGGCAACCCACTTCAATGCCAAAGTATATTTGCGCTACCAGTTCTATGAGATGAAGGTCTTGCGCCTCACCGCAATCGCCAGAGGCGACAGGTTGGGTCAACTCGTTGCCGAGAAGCTCATTCACGAAGTCAGCCAAGAAAACAACCCATTGAGCTTCGTCAGGGCAGATTGGGAAGAATTCAAGGATGTCCCCAACAGTGTGCGCAACAAGATGCTCAACAAGTGCATCTCGATCAGCAAGGGCGATTTGCCATTGGCAGCCGATCACCTCGACTTCAGCTACCGCAACTTGCGTAGCTATATCACTTTCAAGGAAGTGAATCGCCTTGGCTTCTTCTTGGACAAGCAAGAGACCAACAACAAGCAGCTGGAAAACGGCATTCGCTTGATGTTTTTTGATCTCTACAAGCGTGGTACCATTTTCGAAGTCGTATTTGACATGCCTAAGTTTTTGGTGGAGCACGCCAAAAGCGGCTTCAGCAGCCAAGACATGGAAGAAACGCTCGACATCAAGGGTACAACCGCCAAGAAGTACATCAAGATCATGATCGACATCGGCGTGATCAAGCTTGAGCGCAGTGTCGGTCGCAAGCACTTCTACAAGTTGCGCAAAGACAACGTAATGACGCGTTTGGGTAAGGAAACCGCAGTGGTTTCCTGATCTGAATCCGAGATGAAAAAGGAGCGCGCAGCCCGGCTATCGTCGGGCTGCGCGTTTCACTTTTGTAGATACAATGTTTTCACACATCTTTGACCAAAGATCCACCGCTCAATTAGCCTTGACACCCGATTACCGAAATATCATCAACGGCATCCTCGCGCAAGTGAGCATGACCCTGACTGCCGACCAGGACCATGCCATGGAGGAATTTATTCGGTATCACCGTGACGAAGTCGGCAAGGGGATTTTTGTGTTGGAAGGCGCAGCGGGCACAGGAAAGACGTTTTTGATCAGATTGATCACATATTTTCTGCAAAAGCAAGGCTACAAAGTGGCCTTGTTGGCGCCGACAGGCCGTGCGGCCAAGGTGATCACCAAACGCACCAAGCGTTATGCATCCACCATTCACCGCTACATCTACAGCCCCAACGAAACTCCTGGAGGCAGTATTCTATTCCAATTGAAGGAGAACAAGGATCCCAAAAAAATGTATTACATCATCGACGAGGCCTCTATGGTCGGCGATGGCGGTGAGGATGAGGCAGGGGCGGGCTTGTTGGGGGATTTGCTCAAATACATTTTTCTAGAAGATCGCAGCCGCAAGGTGATCATGGTGGGTGACCCCGCCCAGTTGCCGCCCGTCGGCAGTCAGACCTCGCCTGCGCTCGACCCCGAATACTTGAAAAAATACTACCGCATGCGCGTATTGCGCGTGCAGATGAAGACCGTGATGCGGCAGGCCGCCTTCAGCGAGGTCTTGCGCTACGCGACCGAAGTGCGCGAGGCCATGGAAACCGACGAGCCGCCCGTGATCGAAAAAGTGTATGGTGGCGAAGTCGAGCATGTGGACAATGGCCACGAGGCCATGGAAATCTATTCGGGGCTCTTTCGGGCCGACGACCCCGACGCCGTCGTTTTCCTCACCTACTCCAACAAATTGGCGGTGGATGTGAACCTCGCTGTGCGCAGGTTGCTTTTTGAGCCCGAGGAAGATCTGATCAGGGGCGAGCAGATCATGGTCGTGCGCAACAATTACGCCTGGGGAGAGCAGCAATTTCCCTTCATCGCCAATGGCGAGATGGGTTTTGTGCGCGATGTGCACCGCGACAGCTATGAGGAAAAATATGGCTTTAGGTGGATGGATGCCTTGATAGAGTTTCAGGATTTGAGCGACAATCCGGTGGAGGTGCATTGCAAGGTCGTGCTTGACTTGCTCGCCGACAAGAAGCCGCAACTCGGCTTTGCCGACATGCAGCAAATCTCAAGATTGCGCAGGGAAGAGTACCAAAATATGCCCAAAACGCGCGGCAACGAGGCGATGCGCAAAGATCCTTATGTAAATGCCCTTCAAATCAAATATGGCTACGCGGTGACCGGCCACAAAGCCCAAGGCGGGCAGTGGCGCAACGTGCTCATCGCATTCGAGCCCATGTACAAGGGCATGAGCATGCACGACTACCTGCGCTGGACCTACACAGCGATCACCCGTGCCGAAGACAAATTGTACATGCTTGGATTCCCGTTTGGGGAGCAACAGCAGTATTGATCGTGTTAGTGGTCAGATTAGAAATGAGGAATTAGAAATGGGGGATGATTGATACTGAGAGGTGGTGTTCATTTTCCATTTCTCAGTACATCAACCCTAAATTCCTAATTCCTAATTCCTAATTTTCACGACTGCGCTGTTTCAATCAATCTTAACCCCATAAACCCTGCCAAACTTTTCCTTTGCATAGCGCACAAAATGCCTCACATCCAGTGGATTGCCTGTCGCGAGTGTGCACAGGTCTTCTGAATTGTATTGACGGCCGTGGGCGTGGATATTTTGGTTGAGCCAGGTTTTCATTCCCGTGAAATCGCCCTTGGCAAATTGCTGCTGCAAGTTTGGCATTTGCGCCTCGGCGGTAGCCATCAGTTGTGCGGCATAGAAGCTGCCGAGCGAATAGGTCGGGAAATAACCGATGCTGCCGTGTGCCCAGTGAATGTCTTGCAAGACGCCTTCGGCATCGTTTTTCACGACCAGTCCCAAGTATTTTTTCACTTTTTCATTCCACAAAGCAGGCAGGTCCTTCACCTCGATTTCCTTGCTCACGAGCGCCAATTCGATTTCGAAACGCAGCAAAACATGGAAATGATAGGTGAGCTCGTCGGCGCTGATGCGGATGAATCCCGCCTCGACCTTGTTCACGGCTTTGAAAAGATCCTCTGCCGTGCGGCCCTTAAGTTGGTCGGGATAGAGATTGCGCAAGGAGGGGAAAAAATGCTCGCAAAAAGCCATGCTGCGGCAAATGTTGTTTTCCCAGATGCGGCTTTGGCTTTCATGGATGCCCAACGAGCAAGCCTCGGCGGCCGGCAAGCCAAAGTGCGCGATCGGCAAACCCTGCTCATACAAGGCATGGCCACCTTCATGGATGCTGGAATACAGCATTTCACGGATGTCGTCTTCTTTCACGATGGTCGTGATGCGCACATCCTGCGGATTCAAATTGATCGAAAAGGGGTGGGCGCTGAGGTCTTGACGCCCGCAGCTGAAGTCATAGCCCATTTTTTGCAAGACTTCCTTGCTCCACGCCAATTGTTGCGCGGCAGGAATCGGCTGATCCAAGAAGCGATCGTCGATCTGTGGCTGCGCGAGAATTTGCGGCAGCAAGTCGCCGAGCTCCAATTTGAAGGGCTCAAAGATGGCCTTGAGCCGAGAGGCTGTCATCTCAGGCTCATAAGTGTCGAGGAGCGCATCGTAAGGATGCTCTTGATAACCAATGTACTCAGCCTCCTCTCGCCGCAGGCGCACGATCTCGGAGAGCAGCGGCGCAAACAATGCGAAATCCTTTTCTTTTTTGGCCTTGCCCCATGCGCCGAGCGCCTCGCCGCGCACGCGACCGAGTTCCATCACGTGGGTCGTCGGCAGTTTTACATTTTTCTCCACCTCGCGCAGCATCGCCTTGTAATTGCGCAATTGCCAAGGATCAAGCTTGTCGAGCCCCTCGTCTTGCACGCGTTTGAGTCCATCATAGATTTCACCGACGATTTTCTCATGGTGAAGGCCGCTCAAAATCGAGAGCGTTTGTGCGCGCATCGCATTACCGCCCTCGGGGATCATCACCTCTTGGTCCCAAGAGAGCAGGGAGAGTGCCGAGCCGATGTGGGCGGATGTATTGGCGAGCTGAGCAAGTTTTTCAAATGCATTCATGCGTTGGACTTTGTTTGGAGTGAATGAACAAGCAAAAGCGCCCAAGCGGCCAAAAAGCTCAAACCACCGATCGGTGTGATTGCGCCCAGCCACTTGATATTCGTAATGCTCAAAATATACAATGAACCGGAAAAAATCAGGATCCCGATGACCGAACACCAAGTGGCGATGCGCAGCAATTTGGCGGGTTTTGCGGCTTGCAGGATGCCGAGCACGAGGAGTAGGCCTGCATGCACAAACTGGTACAGCACGGCGGTGTGCCAAGTTTCCAGTCGTTCATTTGCCTTGAGAATCGCTTCGAGGCTATGCGCCCCAAAAGCACCAAGCGCCACACCCAGAAAACCAAATATCGCCGCTACAACCAAGGCCTGATTTTTCATTCCACAAAGCTAATATTTATATGGATGATGCAGAATGAACGATGCACCTCGCAGCCTGAAAGATTTACGGGAAGTAGCTCCAATGGCAGTTTTTGCATTTACAAAATGCTCTCGAAATCAATCTGCGACCTAGCTCACTGCTTGCGGATCAAATGTTTCATCGCATCGCCCAGACCTGCAATTGTGAGGGGATACATTTTGTCCTCAAAGATATGCTCGATCATTTTGATCGATTGAGTATAGCCCCATTGGTCTTTGGGCACCGGATTGAGCCAGGCGATATGCGGATATTGCTGCCGTAGGCGTTGCAGCCAAGCGATGCCGGGCTCGTCGTTGTAGTGCTCGACGCTGCCGCCTTGGTAGGTGATCTCGTAGGGCGACATGCTCGCGTCGCCGACGACGATCACGCGGTAATCCTTATTGTATTTGTTGAGTACCTCGAGCGTGAGCATGCGGTCGCTCATGCGTCGGTTGTTGTCTTTCCAGACGGTCTCGTAGAGGCAGTTGTGGAAATAAAAGTACTCCATGTGCTTGAACTCATGCCGCGCTGCCGAAAACAACTCCTCGCAGTCGCGTATGTGATCGTCCATGGAGCCGCCGATGTCGAAGAATATTAGCACTTTGACTCGGTTTTGGCGGCTCGGCACGAGGTGCAGGTCCAGCAATCCAGCATTTTCGCTCGTCTTGCGAATGGTCGTGTCGAGGTCCAGTTCGTCGGCGACGCCCTCGCGCGTGAGGATGCGCAAGCGCCTGAGCGCCAGCTTGATGTTGCGGGTATTGAGCTCGACCTCATCGCTCAGGTTGCGAAATTGCCGCTGATCCCATACCTTGACTGCGCGGCGGTGCCGGCTGCCCTCTTGCCCGATGCGAAATCCCTCCGGATTGTAGCCGTAGGCCCCAAAAGGGGAGGTGCCGCCCGTTCCGATCCACTTGTTGCCGCCCTCGTGGCGCTCGTGTTGCTCTTCTTGCAACTGTCTGAAGCGCTCCATAAGCGCCTCCAAGCCGCCCATCGCGTCGATCATAGCTTTCTCTTCCTCCGACAAGAATTTCTCCAGGTTCTTGCGCAACCAATCTTCGGGGATGTCCTTGAGCAAATCATTGGGAATGAGTTGCATGTCCTTGAAGTAGTGGCCAAACAGCATGTCAAAACGATCGAAGTGCTGCTCTTTCTTGACCATGGTCGTGCGCGCCAGAAAGTAGAATTCCTCCAAGTTGAATTCGGCCTCGCCTGCCTTCAAAGCCTCCAAAAAACTCAAATGCTCCCGTATCGAAACCGGAAGCCCATTGGATTTGAGAAGAAGGAAGAAATCGATGTACATTGTGCAAATGTAGGAAAATTGATTGCGATCCGTAACTTGATAGTAACACTATCGTAAAGTCTGTAATTACTACTTAAAAACCTTCATCATTTCAATGGATGCTTTTGACCAACTCCCAAGCCGTCGCCCCAAACAACGCACCAATTCTCCCTTGGCCACGCCAGCGCCCTTCACCTTCAATGGCCCTCAGGATATGCCCAAAGGCATGACACTCAATGAAACGCCCGATGGATTCAAGGCTACGGCCCCTGTGAGAGCGCCCCTGATCGCATTTCTTTTCAGCCTGATTTTGATGGGAGTCGGATATATGCTTTCCAATGGCATGAAAGATGACCAAGTTCCGACAAGCTTTGTCGTCGTCATGAGCGTCGTTCTACTGCTTGCCTTTGTAATGCTTGGTTATTTTACAGTGGGTAAAGAGAGCATCGAGATCAAAGGCGAAAAATTGTACCTGCGCAAGACACTCTTTGGTTTGGGATTCGCAAAAGTGCTTTCTTGGCGCAAGATCATGCGTGCCCAAGTCGTAAAGCGTACCAGTCGGGCGATACCGCTTTCGTTTGGACCTGATCGAATGAGGCAGCCACGCATCGGAATGGTCGGTGACCAAGTCCTCGAGCTAGAAACAGACACCCATGTCAAAGTAATGGGTTCCAACCTGCGCGCTGACCACCTCTATTTTATGCGATATGTGATCATTGAAGCCGTGAAGTCTTCACGCGGGCAGCGCTGAACTCCTGCATTCTACCCAATCTAATGCTTTCGCCTCCAAAATGGCCCTTTCAAATTCTACTGCTCAGCAAACTACATCCTCGAATGGATTGATCCACGCAAGGTGCATGGACGCGGTCATCGCAGTCGAGCAACCCAAAGGTGTGCGCTTGTTGCCACATGCGGCTGGCCTGACCTTGACCATCGGGCAAAACGGCTGGGTGCGCGGCTTGATTCTGTTTGTAATCGCTGGTTTTGTGGGCTTTTTTCAATGGCGCACTTGGCATGTCGTGCTCAAGGAATCGGCCATGTTTCACCAAATGCTTTGGGGGGCGATTGTTTTTTGCCTCATTTTAGGCACGATCTTCACCTTTATGCGGTTTCGCATTCGCTTCAAGGCAGACGGGTTTGAATTTTCGCAGCCGATTTTGAGGCTTGGGCGGAAACAATTTGTAAGCTGGGATGAAATTCAGGGCATCGGCAGTGGCGCGGTGGTCACCATGCAAGGCGGATTGCTGATACCAGACAGTGAAATCGCCACTGATGCATTCCCAAGCGTGGCCTCAGTAATCAAGGTCAAAACAGCGCGTGGAACTCTGGCGATGGGCGATCAACTCAAATCGGAGCACCGCAGCTATCTCGCGCGTGCGCTCGCTGCCTACACACGCACCTGGCGTGCAGCGGTATCTGGGAAACGGTAGTTCGAATTCGCTCGCCCAATAAAATTCCTCACCTGCGCTTCATGCGCGCGATGAGCAAATCCAAATCGCGCTCATTCTTCAGCAATGCTCCCGAGTAGGCGGGCAGCACCTTGGTCAGGTCGGTCTCTGCCAATTGTGACGGTGGCACCTTGCCGAGAATGAGCAGCTTGAGCCAATCGATCAATTCGCTGGTGCTGGGGCGCTTTTTGATGCCTTGGACTTCGCGCAAATTGTAAAACACATCCATTGCACGCTCAAACAACTGCCCATCGAGGTTTTCAAAGTGCACATTCACAATGGCTTGCATGGTCTCGCGGTCAGGAAAACGGATGTAGTGAAAGAAGCACCGCCGCAAAAATGCATCGGGCAGTTCTTTTTCATTGTTGCTGGTGATGATCACCACTGGGCGATGCTTGGCCTTGATCGTGCGCTGCAATTCGTAGCAATAAAACTCCATTTTGTCGAGCTCGAGCAACAGGTCATTGGGGAATTCAATGTCGGCCTTGTCAATCTCGTCGATGAGCAAAACGACGCGTTTGTCGCTGTCAAATGCCTTCCAAACTGGGCCGGGTTTGATGTAATTGGCAATGTCGTTGACCTTGGCGTCGCCGAGTTGACTGTCGCGCAAGCGTGAAACGGCGTCGTATTCGTAGAGTCCTTGCTGCGCCACTGTCGTGGACTTCACATGCCAAGTGTAGATTTCCAAGCCCAATGCTTTTGCAATCTCGAAGGCGAGGAGGGTCTTGCCGGTGCCGGGCTCACCCTTCACCAGCAGCGGACGCTCCAAATTGATCGCTGCATTCACTGCGGTTTGCAACTCTCGCGTCGCAATATATTCATCTGTGCCACTGAAGTTCATGGGCGCAAATATAGACTCGGCGGCGCATAAAAGCTTATCTTTGCGTCAAAAGGCAGCCCCGTATGGCATTTGGCAGAAAAAAAACGATCCGCGTCGAGTTTATAGAGTCCCGCACACAGAGCATGGTCGGCTATGACGAGATCGCTGTGCGCGATATTCCCGAAAATTTCAAAGATGAGACTTGGGTCGAGATCGACGGCGATCGCTGGAAAGTCGTCGGGGTCGAGCCTCAAAAAATTCGCCAAGCCCGCAAAGAAGGCGCGCTCAAAGTACAAGTGAATCTTGTCGAGAAGCGTGCTCGACCAGTGGTCGTGGAGGAGGAGGGAGCCGAGCCTGTTTTGGTCGAAGAAGTAAAGGAGGCACCGATCTACCGCAATCCATCTCGGGCCGATCAATTGCCGCGCATGTCTGGGAAGCGCGGCGACCTGCAGCTGCTCGAAATCGCAACCTACGAGTGGCGAGACATCGAATTCACAATCGCCAACAACCGCTCGACGGTCAGGGAAGTATTCGGCAAAATTGAGGAATTGATCTTGCTCAACAGTACCGAGCGCGAAGGCCGCACCTTTTATACCCGCCAATACGACCGCTACGACATGTTTGCCCCCATGCGCGGCATCCGGTTGCCGCTGGAGACCGTCATCACGGACTATTTTCCCGAGGCGATGGGCGTCGACGGACTCACGTTCATGGGTTCCGAGCAGGTGGCGGATAGCACGTTTGTGTTTCGGGTCGGATCGGGCATCGGATTTTATGGGCAGGAATTTGACGATATTATTCGCTACCTCGCGATAGTGCGGCCTACAGCCTTGTCCACGAATGCATTGCAGGTCGATGCGGAAAAAATCGCAGCCTTGATGAAGCGCAAGGAGCTGATCATCGTCGATTGGCAACGCAGACAAATTGTCGATGCCGACGCGGCATCGGGCTTGGTCGCCACGA
>JANPHP010000129.1:0-7942 GCA_031424495.1 Bacteroidota bacterium
CTGCCCCTACTGCGGCACCGATGCCGTGCTACCCTCGGCGGCAGGCTATGCATTCACCCCAGCCACCTTGCAAGCCCTCAACGAATTTTGGTTTCATTAGGATGTTGCGCGAAAAAAAAATCGTTTCCCTCACCCTCCTGCCCCTCGGGTCCTGCGGGAAAATGAGCCCTGGTAGCCAGCAAACGATGTCCTAGGCCCCGCCGGCGATCCTTATCTATCCGCCACCCCGTCATTCCCCCCTGTCCACAAAATAAAACGCTCCAACAATATCACAAAATGCTGGCGCAAGCGTATAGAATGGTATCGCAGACGTCTGAATAGCATCCCGTGAAATCTCTCCATTTTGGCATGAAACTCCCGCATTGCCCTTTTTGAATAATGCTTAACTTGGCCACCAATGTCGCGCAAGATTTTTATCAGCTATAGACGGTCCGACGCCTCCGATTTCACGGTGGCGCTGTACAATCAGCTGCGCGAGCATTTTGACGAATCCGACATCTTTCGGGATATCAATGCCATCCAACCCGGGCAACAATTTGCGCAGGTGCTAGAGGAATCCCTCGATAGCTGCGCTGTGGTCTTGGTTGTGATCGGCCCCACGTGGATCTCGGGAGCTGGACAGCGCCTGTTTGAGGAGCAAGATTGGGTGCGGCAGGAGATCGCCCGCGCACTTGCACGCAACCTGCGCGTGATTCCGTTGCTCGCAAATGGCACCAAAATGCCCACCAATGCGCAATTACCACTCGACTTGCAGCCTTTGTGCAAGCGCCAAGCGCTCAACATCGACAATGCGCGTTTTGAATATGACGTCGCCAAACTCGCCAGCGCCATCAAAGACATTGTGCCAGTGCGCAAACGGGCGAAAACCAGCATGGGCTCTGGCTGGGATGCCGTCTTCAAGGCGATCTTGCTGATCTTGATGTTGGCCAGCATCGGTTTGATCGTATGGGCTTGGCTGGGCAGCGATGGTCAGTTTTTGGAAAAAGTCACGATGTCCTTGCTGGGGTTAGGCGGCGTGGCAGGTGGCTGGGCAGCATTTACGCGACAGCGATGGATCGAATTGAGGGCCAATCAAATAGAACAAGTATGACATTACATGGAAATTTCGGAGACCCCAAGACAGAGCGCGACATATTGTCGGCGAAGCGTTTCAATCTATTCTCCCTCATCGTATTGGTGGCTGTGATTGCGGCTACCTTTGTCCTCTATTTGCAACTGGTGAGCAAGCAGCGCGAGCTGGAGATCAAGACCCAGCAATTGGCTGACACCACCGCCAACCTGCGACGCATTCGCTGGGAACTAGAGGCGGCGCAAATCAAGCTCGATCAACGTGACCAAGAGATGCAGCAGCAGCTGCAGACCCTCTCCACAAGTGTCGAGAACCGTCAGTTTGAGAGTGCGATGGTGCAGGCAGGCAAAATCAACTCCCAATTGGCGCGGCACGACAGCACGGGACTCACGCTCGTGCACCTCTACTCCTATGAGCCCCAAGGCAAAGTCCTGCGTGAGATCAACAACTTCCTGCTCGCGCCAGAATATTTGTTGGTAAAAAACCAGACGCTGCAAGAGCTCCCCGACTGGATGGGCAATCGCTCAGCCGTCTATTTTTACACACAACAAGGAGAAAAAAAGGCCAAAGCAATTGCCGCCGAACTTACCAGCATCTCTGGGCAGGCCTTTGATGCATTGCCCGGCAACAGCCACGATGCGCCCAGTCTGGACAACCATGATTGGATACACATCCACTACCTTGGTGCCGCTATGCAGCTGCGAAAATGAGCGATCGAGCGCCGAGTTCTTCTCCTAGCCGCAAATTGCCCCCTTGGGTATTGTTCCTGCTGATTGGCGCGAGTGCCTGCCTGCTTGCCTATACGAGTTACCGCGCCGCATTTGTCGCCATGACATTTGACGAGGTATGGAGCCTCAACAGCTATGCAAGTGCACCTTGGGCCCAGCTCCTCAGCTTCCAGCCCGTGAGCGCCAACAACCACATCGGCAACAGTGTACTGATGAAGCTCTGCTTGTCAGCCTTTGGCAAGTCGGCATTCAGCCTGCGTCTGCCCAACTTGATCGCCCACCTATTTTTTCTGGCCTATTCCATCGCGCTCGCAAGAAGGTTTCGCCAAGGCGTTTGGGTCTTATTGGCCTTTTTCCTGCTCAATTTCCATCCATTTTTACTCGATTTTTTCTCTTTGGCACGTGGGTATGGCTTGGCGATGGGCATGGTCATGGGCGCATTGTACCATCTGTACGCATTTCGGGAGAATGCATTTTCCAGGCACATCATTTCCAACGTCGTCTTTGCAGGCCTGAGCGTACTCTTCAACCTGAGCTTTTTGCACTTTTTTGTGGCCAATGCATGCGTAATGGTCTTGCTCATTTACAGCCATTCACATGCGTGGAATGTCAATCCGCGAATCGCCATCGTAGACATGGCCAAGCGTTTGTCGCCCCTCCTCATTGTGACGGTCGGGCTCTATTTGCTCCTGCGCAGCCCTGTGAAAGCCCTCGTCGCCGCCAACGAACTCTACTATGGAGGAGAAACAGGATTTTGGACCGACACGGTCACCTCGCTCGCCCATGCCATGCTTTACAAAATCGACTACTGGAAATATGACTTGGAAGCCCTTAGCTATTGGGGGATCTTCAGTTTGGTCGCAATGTTCCTGGCTTTTGGGGTGGAATTTTCGGAGCAAGAACATCGTCTGCGGGCATCGCCGGGCGCCTTGGCATTTTTGATGCTGATTGTGGTCGCGCTCACCTGTACTGTGCAGCATTTTTGGGTGGGCAGTCCATTCCTCATCTACCGCACCGCCATCTTTCTCATTCCCATTTATATGCTCGCCCTCGCGTGGCTGTTGCGCACCGTGGCAAAGGTGCCGCAGATGCGCTCGACGATGGTCGGGCTGAGCGTCACCCTCGTGCTTGCCCTTGGACTGCACAACATGCGTGCACTCAACACAACGCACAGCGTGGAGTGGATCTGCGATGCAGATACGCGTCAGATGTTACAAGACTTGGCAGCTGATCGTGGCACAGCAGTCCCCACCACGCTTGGCCTCAGTTGGCAATTGCGAGCCGTGACTAAATATTACCGCACAGAAATGAATTGGACGACCTTGCAAGAGCCGCAAAACAATGGCTGTCAGCCGGGTATGGACTATTATTTTGTTTTGGGCGAAGGAGAAGGATGCAAACTCCCCGCCGACCAATTGCCCTTCGGCCAACAGCAAGGCTGCACCATCGTCAAACATTACCCCATCTCCAACACAACGCTCTGGCGCGCCCATTGAACACGTCCCGCTCCCAGAACGGGACAGGGTTATCGATTCCACGCCGCTGGCGAGGTAGGTGAATTAACCACCCTGCCGCGCACCTATTAAAATAGCAGGACCGCAATATCCTTTGAACTCATCAAACCGGGCACTCTCGCTTCGCTGAGCGGGACAAGTACCGTGCCCGGCAATTGCCAACGGCGATCTAAAGATTCATGTTGCGCAATAGCCAAACCCGCATTGTGGTCAAATTCATCTTAGCAAACCAAAATGAATTTGACCGCAAACACGATCTCACCTGCAGCAATGAATCTTTATGTAGTTAAAGGCAAACGTAAGTTCAGCGAAGCTAATAACCGTACCGTTCACACCACGGCCTCAAAGTCCCTCAAGACAATCACATCCCGAACCCCGAACCCCGAACTCTGAACTCCGAACTCCGAACTCTGAACTCTGAACTCTGAACTCTGAACTCCGAACTCCGAACTCCAAACTCCGAACCCTGAACTCTGAACTCTGAACTCTGAACTCCGAACTCTGAACTCCGAACTCCGAACTCCGAACCCCGAACTCTGAACTCCGAACCCTGAACTCCGAACTCCGAACTCTGAACTCCGAACTCTGAACTCCGAACTTTCAAAGCTCCGCCATTCGCAATTTCAAAACCTCCGCCAATCCCATCTGCCGCATCTTAGCGATATTGCGCTCCGGAATCCCCTCAGGATCAGGATAGCTATCAATCGCAGCCGACAGGCTATCTTCCCGCAATATATGCAACATCGGGAAAGGAGAACGATTGGTGTAATGACTCACATCGTCTGCCGGCGCATCCTCAAATTGGTAATCGGGATGAAAACTCGCCACTTGCAATATTCCCTCCAATTCAGCTTGCTCCAGCGCCTCGTCTACGATCTCCAAAAAATCCAAGTACCGCTCAAAATCCTGCAAGACATAGGGATGAACGAGCACACTCGTCTCCACCTCTTGCGCATCGGTTTCCACCATGTAGGTGAGCTCATCCAGCAAATGCTGATACAGCACATCGATGTCGGTGGCGTCGCTCAAGACGTAACGAATGCGCCCCGCCGCGGCGACAGGCGCGGCGAATGGACAGAGATTGAGACCGATCACAAACCGCTCCACCCAAAGCCGAGTCGTGGTCAAATGATCTTCTGTAGGATTTTCTAGTGCCATAGCCCGCAAGTTAGGACAATAATACAAATCGGCCACCCGAGGGTGGCCGACGAAGTACTATAAAAACAGAACCCATGATGCTTTATTTCCGATTGTGCTGTATCGTCACCCAATCGTGGCCGACCTTCACACCCAGTGCATCGCCCACAATCCGGCGGTATTTGCGGTGCATTTCATTGGAGAGTTTCTTGCCATTGACATAAAACTCTTCATCATTGAGCTTGATTTTGTAGGAATTGGTGGATTTGATCAATCCATCATCCATGAGCGCATCCGCAATGGCATCCGTGGCCAATTCTGCACGCTCTGCTTCACGATCCGCTTCCTCGGCTTCACGGTCGGCTTCCTCGGCTTCACGATCCGCTTCCTCGGCATCGCGGTCCGCCTGCTCGGCTGCACGATCCGCTTCCTCGGCTTCACGGTCGGCTTGCTCTGCTGCACGATCTGCGTCTTCAGCCATGCGGTCGGCTTCTTCGGCCATTTGGTCGCCCATTCTCCCCATCGCCTCACCAAACCGCGCACCCCAATCCTCCATACGCTGCTCAAAATCAGCCATATTGGTCTCGACGCTGTTGCCTACGATTTCCTCCATGTCGGCCTCAACCTTTTCAATCTCTGCCTCCAATGCTTCGCGTTCCCGCTTGCTTTTGGCACTTTCAAGCTTGGTCTGCAAGCCCTCCAGCTCATTTTGCTTAGCCTTGAATTCTTCCGAATTCATCGCATTGGGTACATTTTCCATCGATTTGGCAAGGTCTTGGGCCATCTCTGCCCATGAGCTGCTCTCAAATTGCTGGGCAAATTGCTCGCCCCATTTCCCCATTTCCTTGCCATAATTTTCCCAGTCCTTGCCCTCAAACCGCTTGGCGTATTCCTGTCCCCACTTCTCCATTTCCTTGCCATAAGCCTCCATTTTGCGCTCAAACGACTTGTGGTTGGGGTCATTGGGGTCCATGCCTCCCAAAGGCGGCATCGCTGGCATGGGCGGAAATGCAGGCATACCCGGCATGGCTGGCATCGGCGCCATAGGACCCATCGGTGGCATGGCATTCATCGGCGGCACCGGGGGCGGATTGGGTCCGCGAAAGAAATTGTTGGTCATCGCCTGATAGTCGGCGAGTTCATTGGCGGGAATCGCGGCCCCGTTGCGGGTGCCGGATACGATCTGTCCGCTTCCATTGTAGCGCAATTCGATTTCTTCGCCATTGTTGTTGATGCTCACTTTGGTGATTGGCGAATCTTGCAATTCGGTGCTCACATGCATATTGCCCAAGATGGCAGCCATTTGCAGCGAATTGAACAGCGTGCCCGTTGAGACTGCCGAGCCTGTGTGTGCGGTCGTTGCCACATCCGTTGGAAGTAGCTGAGCCGATTTTGTCGAAAAATTAGGGTCCTGCGGATCCACTTGGTCGACGAAAAATGGAAGGGCAGCTTTCACGACGGTATGCGATTGGGTGGCCAACAACACGATGCAAAGCATCGTAAGTAGCCCGAACAAGAGCCCACGGGCGTGAAATTTACGTTTGGGAGGCATCTCACCGCCCGTGATGCGGCGAATTCTGCTGTGAAGATCGCCCCCTTGCGAGCTCATCGCCAAGGCCGGCGATTGCTGCCGCATCAGTTCCAGGTTGAGCAATGCCTTTGCATATTGTAGTTTGTTGGACTTGAGGTTCACCACCAGTTCGTCGCAGCAATTTTCGCGCTCTTGACGGATCAGGCGGCTCACCCACCAAGTTGCAGGATGGTAAAACAGCACAATCTCTGCCATGCTCTGCACAATGTTCAGCAGATAGTCCCAGCGACGCACGTGGCCGAGCTCGTGGATGAGGATACACTCCACCTGCTCCATGCTCAGCCCCGTGAGCAAGCCCATCGGCAAGAGCACCATTGGTTTGAGCGCGCCGATCACCATGGGTGTATCGACGAGGGCACTGTAGCGCAAGCCCACGCTGCGCCGCACACCCACTTTGTCGAGCAGGTCCACAAAACGCTCCACAAGCGCCTGCGGCACTTCTTGCGTTCCCACCTTGCGCAAGCGATTGACCTGCCAGCAACTGCCAGCAAAGCGCAGACTCAGCACGACCACACCCAGTAGCCAGACACCCAGCAGCAGGTAGGAATTGTCTTGAAAGAATGCATTTGCCTGCTCAATAATGCCCGTTGCAGGGGCAGGAATGCTAGACGGCCTCACCCATGCCAGGGTAGCGGGCGAATGTGCAGGTTCAGAAAAAACATTGTGCGCGCCGAAAAGCTGCGGAGCAGGCGGCTCATACAGATAACCAAATGTAGCGATGGGCAATGCGAGCATGAGCCCCATGCCAGCGATGGCCAACCAATAGCGGAGCTTAGCCGCGCGCTGCGGCACGAGGGCTAGCACCAGGATCAGCAGCAAGGCGACAGCAGCGAGCTGCCAGAGCGAATGCATGATCGTGCCGCCGATGGCATCGGCGATGTGAGGAGGTATGAAGGATTCCAGTGAATTCATTGCTTTGAGTCATTTTCTAGGGTGTCCAAGTAGGCGCGAATTTGGTCGATCTCGGCTGAGCTTGCCTTGTGGCCGCCGAGGGTTTGCAAAACCAGTTGCATGGCAGAGCCGCTAAAAGCGCTCTCCAAAAATCGGTCGAGCAGTGCACGTTGCGTGACCTCGCGGTCCACAATCGCAACATAAAGATGGCCCTTGCCATCCTTCTCACGTGCCAGCAAGCCCTTTTCATGCATGATCTGCAAAAATTTGAGCGTCGTCGTGTAGCCGATGTCACGTTTGACGCTCAAGACATCGTTTACCTCGCGTACCGTGCAAGCTCCCCGGTCCCAGAGCACTTGCAAGATTTCGAGTTCAGCATCGGTAGGTTTCAGCGTCTCCATCTAGATAAAAAGCGAAAATACAATCTACGAAACATTTCGTAATGCAATGATATACGAATGTATTCGTAGATGCAAGTTTCATGTACGATTATTTTCGTAGTTGGAAAGGGAAATGGTGTAGGGCGTTGATTTTTAGGGGGATAATTTTTAAATAGCCAACGACTTCCTCTTGTCATGCCGAGCGGAGCGTCCCGCACAGCGTGCGGGATGGCATCTTCAGAGCAGATACACCTGCTACTGGACGGTCCTAAGATCCGCTTGCAACGTGTTTATTCAATATCACAGAAAGCGCATCACCAAAATACGATCCAATGATCACCCCTCCCCCCACCGGGCACTGAAGTGCCCGGCAATTCATTCTGCGCTTTGGTGAGACTATAGCACTGGTGAAATTCATGTCAGCAGGATGATTCCCCCCTACCGGGCACTGAAGTGCCCGGCAATTCATTCTGCGCAGCTTTCAGATAAGAACAATGGTGAAATTCATATCAGAAGCAAGAGATGAATTTCACCACAAACACGATTTTAACAGCAGCACTGGATGAATTACCGTAGACTTCAGTTTACGGCTCACCCCTCCCCCTACCGGGCACTCCCGCTTCGCTGAGCGG